>JBEEIV010000255.1:0-3885 GCA_041169645.1 Bacteroidota bacterium | reverse complement strand
GCGGCAAAAGCCACGACAAGGTGATCAACGAATCACAAGGTGCTTGTGTTTTTGCTGGAAACACATCAAAATTTCCATTTCGGTTCCAGTTTAAATTGGGATAACCACCAGCAAAACAGTTTATGTGATACGATATCAACTTTCCACTGGAATCGAAAAACATGGCTTGCATTGGTTGCAACAAATTCTTCGCAAGAGCAGAATCCAGAGAATCTAGTTTTTGTACTTCATCCATATACGTCGGTAACAGGGTTTGCTGGTAGTATATATTCATGTTCCATTTTCTGCCAAAACCATAGAGCTCTTCTTCGGTAATTGCACGAGGATTCTTCATGCCCATCGTCCTTAAAATAAGCGGTGTACATGCGGTTAACGAAAGTAAAATACAAAGTGAAGTTACCGCTAAACTAGGTGGTAGCTTGTGCGAGTTTCGAATGTTTACGTCCATATAAGAAATAAATGACCAAGCCCAATAACAACCAAATCGTAAAGTAGATCCAATTGGCCAACGCAAGCTGACTCATCATATACAAACAACTCAACAAGCCCAAAATAGGGATCAATGAAAGCTTGTGTCGAACCGCCATGACGGTGATGAAAATAGTGAATAAAATAAAAATCCAACTCGGAATTTTATCCGCAAAATGCGACCAACCTTCGTTTTGTGTTTCGATGTTCTTCCAACCGTTCGCATCAATAATGCTTTGAAGAATTTCCGCGCCTCCTTTTTGCTCATAAAAAGCATCCAAATTCAATTCATTTGGATCAATTCCTTCCTTTGACTCTGGTAATTGACTAGTTAATGGGTGTAATTCTGGTCGGTAAATTTCTTTTTTGGTGAATTGTTTCAAATTTTCCATTTGACTTTCATTCATTTGCAACAACATTTCTTCAGCTGTTTTCACCGTTGGTTTATTCTGAATAAAGGACATGGTTTCACCTCTGTAGGAAGTAAACAAAAAGGCGATGGCTGCAATCAACAGCACGGGCATGAAAATCCCACCATTCACATAAGGTGTTTTGAATTTACCACGTGGAATGTCCTTTTTGTTTTGTAAAACAAGTACACCACCACACACCAGGACAAACGCAAATAAGGTTCCGATAGAACACAAGTCTGTAACCATGGTCAAATTCATAAACAACGCAGGAATGGCAACAACAAATCCCACGACAATTGTTGCAAACGAAGGCGTTTTATATTTTGGATGAACCTTAGCGAATCGTTTAGGTAACAGTCCATCGCGACTCATACTCATCCAAATGCGGGGTTGTCCCATTTGAAACACCAATAACACAGACGCCATCGCTACGACAGCACTGATGGAAATGATTCCGGCCATTTTCGGCAAATGAATTTCATTAAAAACAAAGGCAAGCGGATCTCCAACTGCCAATTTATCGTAAGAAACGATTCCTGTTAAAACCAAGGCGATGATGATATACAAAATCGTACAAATAATGATGGCCCACATCATTCCTCTTGGTAAATCACGTTGCGGATTTTCACATTCCTCTGCGGTTGTGGAAATGGCATCAAATCCTATGTAGGCGAAAAATACAGCAGATACTCCTTTCAGAATTCCACTTATTCCATTTGGCGCGAAAGGACTCCAATTATTGGTGTCCACATAAAATAAACCTACACCAATCACCAATAATATAATGGCCAATTTAATCACCACCATAATATTCGATGCATTTCGACTTTCCTTCATACCTCGGTACACCAACCATGTGATGAGCACAATAATGAACAAAGCCGGTAAATCAAAAATCAAGTGAAAACCAAAAATTTGTGGTGCACTCATCCATGCTTCACGAGCCAAAATAAGGGTCGAATCTAAATCTCCCATGTGTTTTCCAGCGGAGATCAAGGTTTGTGCTTCATGAAAACCGTTGGAAGCGGTCAAGTAATCCATTTGAATCCACGATGGAAGATGTATTCCATTTGGTATTCCAAGTGCCTTGATGTGAGTTCCTTCGAGCATATTGGTAAAATAATCACTCCAAGAGATGGCCACCGTAATATTTCCAATGGCATACTCCATGATGAGCGCCCAACCGATGATCCACGCAATGATTTCTCCAAAAGCAACATACGAATACGTATATGCTGAACCTGATACAGGTACCATGGAAGCGAATTCCGCATAGGCAAAGGCCGCAAATCCACACGCAATTGCTGTAAATAAAAATAAAAAAATGACTGCTGGACCACCTTGAGAACTTGCTTCACCAATGGTACTGAAAATTCCCGCACCAATAATCGCCGCAATTCCAAAAGCTGCTAAATCCCTTACTTTCAAATGTTTTCCTAACGCATGAGCATCACTGTTTTGATCGTTTGTGCGAACTTGCTCTAAAATGTCATGCACTGATTTTTTACGAAATAGGGAATTCCAAGACATATGTTCATTGTTTAGCGGTACTAAAAGTAGGAAATTATTTAAGATTTCGGTCGAATGCGAACAGCATTCCTTTTCATCTGTTACTTTTGTATCGTGGAAAAATGCATCGAAATAAAAGGAGCAAGGGTTCATAATTTGAAATCCATTGACGTAAAAATCCCCCATGGGAAATTAACGGTAATCACTGGCGTATCTGGCTCGGGAAAATCGAGCTTGGCTTTTGATACCATCTTCGCGGAAGGACAACGTCGCTTTATCGAGAGCATGTCATCGTATGCAAGACAATTCCTAGGCAAACTCAATAAACCAGAAACAGAATACATTAAAGGAATTGCACCATCGATCGCCATTCAACAAAAAGTCATTTCGAGCAATCCACGTTCAACGGTTGGAACGACTACTGAGATTTATGATTACCTCAAGTTATTTTATGCGCGTGTGGGCAAAACGTATTCACCCATTTCCGGCAATGAAGTACAAAAACACCAGATCAAAGATGTAGTGGAATTCTTGAGTAAGAACTGGAAAAATGAAGCGATTGCCATTCTGTGTCCCGTTACCTTATTTGAATCAGAAAGCCAAAAGCAAAAATTAGAATCTCTTTATAAACAAGGTTTTACGAGGGTATATTTAAATGATTCATTCAGATTAATTGAGGACTTATTAAGTACGGATTTCGATGAGGAATTCTTACTTGCCGTCGATCGATTTACCAATGATTTTAGCGACGAAAGTAATTTAAATCGCTGCACCGATTCCCTCGGACTAGCGTTCACAGAAGGCAAAGGCATTTGCGCCATCCTTCACCACAAAGAACAAAAGCTGGAGTGGTTTAGCAATCGCTTTGAACGAGATGGAATGAGCTTCCAAGAACCAAGCGTCAATTTATTTGCCTTTAACAATCCGTATGGAGCATGTAAAACTTGTGAAGGATACGGGATGGTTTTGGGTATCGATGAAGACCTCGTTTTTCCCAATCGAAACTTAAGTGTTTACGAAGGCGCCATTGCCCCCTGGAAAGGTGATTCGATGGGTGAATATTTAAATCAACTCACTTTCAACGCGAAGAAATTTGACTTCCCGATTCACCGTCCAATCAAAGATTTAACAGCTGAACAATATGCCTTACTTTGGGATGGGAATACGTATTTTGAAGGTTTAAGTAAGTTCTTTAAATTCATTGAAAGTCAAACATATAAGATTCAATATCGTGTCATGCTTTCTCGCTACCGAGGGAAGACCAATTGTCCGGAATGTAAAGGAACACGTTTGCGCGGAGACGCCGCTTTTGTCAAAGTAAATAATTGCTCCATTCAAGACATTGTATTGAAATCCATCGATGAAGCCGCAGCATTTTTTCAGGAACTTTCCTTGAACGATTACGACCGTCAAGTTTCCAAACACATCCTACCGGAAATTCAACAGCGTTTGGGATTTTTGCAAGACGTTGGACTCGGTTACTTAACCTTAAATC
>JBEEIV010000254.1:0-8751 GCA_041169645.1 Bacteroidota bacterium | reverse complement strand
CATGGCATTACAAACTCGTGAGCAACATATCAAGCGTGATAAAGCGACATCCAATATTTGTACAGCACAAGCGTTACTCGCCATCATGGCAAGTATGTACGCGGTGTATCATGGTCCAGATGGTATTCGTGCTATCGCCAATCATGTGCATCATTTGGCGAATAAAACAGCCGCTGGATTAAAAAACAAAGGAATTACACTCGGTTCAGACACCTATTTCGACACTCTTTGGATCAAAGGTGTTGACTGCATGAAAATACGCTCCAAAGCAGAGGCAATAAAGTTGAATTTCCGATACATTTCAGAAACAGAACTTAGCATAAGTTTTGGAGAACCACATACGGAAGAAGATGTAAAAGCGATACTTTCTTGTTTTGATGCAGACATTGCCGATGGAATCCCAGCATTGCAGGATTCGTTGAAACGAACGGATGCTATCTTAAGTCATCCTGTATTTAATAGCCATCATTCGGAATCCAAAATGATGCGTTACTTAAAACGTCTCGAAAATAAAGACCTTTCGCTTGTGCATAGCATGATTCCATTAGGCTCATGCACCATGAAACTGAATGCTGCGACGGAATTGATGCCGATTACCAATCCACAATTCGCTAACTTACATCCATTTGCGCCAGTTGAACAGGCGGCAGGTTATCATGAAATGTTCAAACAACTTTCCCTAGATCTTTCCGAAAGTACTGGTTTCGCAGGAGTATCCTTACAGCCAAATTCTGGCGCTCAAGGTGAATACGCTGGACTCATGGTCATCAAAGCATTCCATGAGGCGAACGGCGATATGCAACGTAAAAAAATGATTATACCTTCATCCGCTCATGGTACCAATCCTGCTTCTGCGGTTATGGCTGGGTTTGACGTTGTTGTTACCGGTTGTGATGAAAATGGAAACATTGACATTGAAGAATTAAGAAGCGTTGCGGTCGAATTGAAAGATGTGCTCGCAGGAATTATGGTCACTTATCCATCGACACATGGAGTATATGAGGAAGGTATCCGAGAAATAACATCTATTATTCATGATAATGGTGGTCAAGTATATATGGACGGTGCTAACATGAATGCACAAGTTGGTTTGACAAACCCTGGAAATATTGGTGCGGATGTATGTCACCTAAATTTACATAAAACATTTGCGATTCCTCACGGTGGTGGTGGACCAGGAATGGGTCCGATTGGCGTTGCAGCGCATCTTTTACCATTTTTACCGAGTAATCCGATGATAAAAACGGGCGGAGAGAAAGCCATTCATGCCATTTCTTCTGCACCTTACGGAAGTGCCTTGATTTTGTTAATTTCCTATGCATACATCAAAATGTTAGGCGCAAAAGGTTTACGTGAATCTACGGAGATTGCCATTTTAAATGCGAACTATATTGCCGCATCCCTGAAAGGACACTATGATATTTTATATACGGGTGGAAATGGCACTGTTGCTCACGAAATGATTCTTGATTGCAGGGACTTTAAACGAACGGCTGAGGTTGAAGTGGCGGATATGGCTAAACGATTGATTGACTTTGGATTCCATGCGCCAACGGTTTCTTTCCCTGTGGCAGGAACCCTGATGATTGAACCAACGGAATCCGAAGACAAAGAGGAATTGGATCGTTTCATTATTGCCATGATTAAAATTCGGGAGGAAATTCGCCAGATTGAAAATGGTCAAGCAGATAAAGCAAATAATCTCTTGAAAAATGCTCCACATACAGCTGATTGCATCATTAACAAAGAGTGGAACTATCCATACTCACCACAGGAAGCCGCTTATCCAGTTGACTATTTAAAGGAATGGAAATATTGGGTGCCCGTGCGACGCGTGGATAATGCATTTGGAGATCGAAATTTGATTTGCTCGTGTCCGAGTATTGAAAGTTATCAATCATAAATACTAAAAAAGGACGCACATGACGCGTCCTTTTTTATTTTTTCGCTTAGCTTCGTTGAATTCCTTAAAATTGAACTTATGAAATTGGACATCCTTGCTTTTGCCGCCCATCCTGACGATGTGGAACTTTCTGCAGCGGGAACGCTGTTGCGTTATGCTTCAGAAGGAAAAAAAATAGGAATTGTCGATTTGACAGAAGGCGAATTAGGCACTAGAGGCTCGGTTGCGGATCGCTACGAAGAAGCCAAAGAAGCAGGATTTTTGATGAACATTCACTGCCGAACAAACCTACAAATGGGCGACGGATTCTTCGAAATAAACGAGGAAAACAAACGTAAAATCATCGAGCAAATTAGGATACATCAACCTGAAATTGTCTTGGCTAATTGCTTGACCGATCGTCACCCGGATCATGGTCGGGCTGGAAAAATGGTTTCAGACGCGTGTTTTCTTGCAGGACTAAGAAAAATTGAAACCATTGTGGATGGTAAGTCACTCAAACCGCATCGACCAAGGCTTGTTCTTCACTACATTCAAGATCAATACGTTCAACCAGATATTGTGATGGACGTGAGTCCTTTCGTCGATCAGAAAATTGCAGTCATCAAAGCGTTTCGTTCGCAATTTTTTAATCCCGAATCGAGTGAACCAAATACTCCTATTTCAGGTGAGGATTTTTTTCATTTTATCAAAGGAAGAATGATGCAATATGGCCGGCCAATTGGTGTCGATTATGCCGAAGGGTTTACCGCCACACGCATTCTTGGAACCAAAGATCTCTTTGATTTGGTTTAATTAATAAATAGGAATTATACATACCTTTGTTTTGTGAAACAGGTAATTCATCTTTTTTTAGCAGCGTTCATCTTTCTTGGTAACATCGGAATACCCGTGTATACGCATGCCTGTGAGGAAGATGGTGTTTTTGCATCTTTTTTTATCAATCAACAAAATCATTGCCAAGAAACACGTGTTGATGTTCCTCCATGTTGTCAAAAGGAAAAGAAAAAAAATTGTTGTCACGATGAAAAAACAGTGGTTCAATTGGATGAAAAGTTTGTCCTAACGAACGCATTTTCTCTACCGATTATCACTTATTACTTTACTTGCAATTCGGTTGAACTTTACCAGTCAAAAATTCATTTCGAACCTCAAAAGCGCGTTAAAACCTGGGTAGACCCCCCTCCCATACGTAGGTTCGGGAAAGATCTTCTGATATTTCACGGTGTTTTTCGTATATGATTTAGGATCATTCAAACGTCTATTCTCTTGGCTTTCATCAGCCATTAAGTATTCATGAATTCCATTCATACAATGAAAAATTACATTTTAGGAATGCTCATTTTGCTAGCATTCCAATCAAACGCACAAATTAAGGGAATCGTTGTTCGTCAAGATTCAATAAAGCAAACACCGATTGAAAATGCGAAAATCAGGTTGTCAAAGGCAAATCAGGGTGTCTTCTCTAACAAGGAAGGACGCTTTGAAATAGTACTACCAAAAGAGCTTCCTGACACACTGATCATCAGTGCCATGGGTTATTTATCCGATTCCATTGTGGTTACAAAAAACGATCGTTTTGTATCCCTTTCAATACTCATGATACCGATTTCAACAACAACAGAAGTGGTTTACGAATTACGTAAAAAATCACATCAAATTTCCAAAATGAAAACACTGCACGTGGAGGAAATTGGAGCGGGGGAATTACGCAAAGCTGCTTGTTGTAATTTATCCGAATCATTCGAGACAAACGCTTCGGTAGATGTCAACATCACCGATGCTGTTTCAGGTGCAAAGAAAATTCAACTGATGGGGGTTGACGGTGTTTATACCCAAATTCAAATGGAGAACATTCCCTATTTACGGGGACTCGAAAGTTCTTTTGGATTACAGTCCATTTCTGGCACATGGATTGAATCGATTCAAATTACAAAGGGAACAGGTAATGTCGTAAACGGTTATGAATCCATGGCTGGATTGGTGAATCTAGAAATCAAAAAGCCCAATGAAATGGAACGATTCTACTTCAACGCCTATCAGAATCGATTTGGGAGATCGGAATTGAACCTGAATTCGGGGCTTCTATTAAATCAAAAGTGGAGCGTTGGTTTTTTAGCACATGCCTCATCCATGTTCGGAAACATTGATCATAACCAAGATGGCTTTCGGGATATTCCGATGGGAGATAATCTGGCTTTTATGAACCGCTGGTCCTTTCAAGGAAAAAAAATGGAAGCGCAATTTGGCGTGAATGTGTATCAAGATCGAAAAATTGGCGGACAAACCAGCTACTTTCGTGACCAACCCATCGGATACGGTGTTCTTATGACGGCCCGTCATGCAGATGTTTTTGCAAAAACAGGGTTTTTCGGTAAAAAACCCATGCGTTCCTTTGGTGTTGTGTATAATTTTAAATATCAAAGCATCGATGGTGCCTTTGGTTTGCGCGATTTTAACGGTGAGGAAAACCGTGCCTACATCAATGCAATATACGATGACATCATTGGAACAAGCGACCATAAAATCAAACTTGGCGCAAGTTTTGTTGGCTTACAAATCCGCCAAAGTGTTAGCGTATTAAATCAAAACAGGACCGAAATTGTTCCGGGTGTTTTCGCTGAATATACTTACACCGGAGCCCGATTAAGTGCAGTTCTCGGTGCGCGATATGATCAGCACTTGAGTTATGGCGGACAATTTTCGCCACGCATTCATGCGAAATATGCGCTCGCACAACGGACAGACCTAAGAATTACTGCAGGAAAAGGATGGCGTGTTCCTAATTACCTCATCGATAATATTTCACTTTTGGCCAATTCAAAAACATGGATTGCCCCTACCGAAATTAAACCAGAAATCTCCTGGAATGTGGGTGCATCCATTGTGAAAGACTTGACCTTGTTTACACGAACCTCGAATATCAGCATTGACATCTATCGAACATGGTTCCAGCATCAATTAGTGGTAGACCGAGATGAATCGGGTTCAGCCATCGTGTTTAAAAACATTGATGACGCATCCTTCTCTAATAGTTTTCAATTCGAATGGGCGATGAATCCAATGAAACTTTTAGAAATTAGATTGGCCTATAAACATTTAGATGTGAAGGCTCTTTATGACGGAGTGATGAGACCACAAGTAATGATTCCAAAAGACCGCGGATTCATTAACCTAGCCTATCGCACCAGAAATAAGCGTTGGGAAATGGATTTGACGTGTACCGTTTTTGGTCCATCTAGGTTACCTCTGGTCATCTCAGATACAGGCATTGAACAGCATAACCAAACAAGTGAAGTTTACCCGATGTTGAATGCTCAAATTACCCACATCTATAAAAAATGGAATTTTTATCTTGGAGGCGAAAATTTAACGAACTTTAAACAAGCAAATCCCATCATTGAACCTGAGAATCCATTTGGAAATGGGTTTGATGCCAATCGTGTATGGGGACCGATAATGGGATGGAACCTATACGCTGGTATACGATATTCCCTGAAACAATTAAAAAAATAACTTTATGAAAACACTATTCTTTAGCTTTTTATTTACACTAACAAGCACCCTTGCATTGGCTCAAAAGACGGTAACTAGTCATATTCAAACCAATGCTCAGTGCGGCGATTGCAAAGAACGCATTGAAAGCAAACTTAATTATACCAAAGGTGTAAAATTTGCTGAATTAGATGATCAAACTAAAATCGTCACCGTGAAATTTAAGTCTAGTAAAATCGACTTGTTGTCCATTAAAAAAATCATCGCAAAAATCGGTTACAATGCCGATGAAGTCATCGCTGAAAAAGAGGACATTGAAAAACTTCCTAAATGTTGTCAGCCCAATGGACATTAAACCGGGTTGTATTTATTAAAAATGAAAACCCGGTTTGAAATTGCTTTGAATCGGGTTTTTTATTCCAAGCAGATGCGTTCACAGCGGTTGTCAATTTTCAGGAAATAAATACCTGTTTGAAAACCACTTAAATCAATTTGATTCGTAAAGTCCCCCATTTTGAGCTTGCTCCCTTTGGAATCAAAGAGTATGAAGGTTCCGCCAGCTAAACCATTCACATATAAATGATGTGTTCCAGAAAGTGGATTTGGATAAACACGCCAAATCTTGTCTAATTCATCTAATCCTGAAACTAAAACCGTCAAATTGATGGTAACTGTACTATCGCAGCCATCCATACTGGTAAAAAACTGTGAATTCTGACCATTACTAAGGTATGTTTGGCCATTCCATACCAACGAATCATAAACGGTCGAGTCAAGGTACAAACTATATATTGGATTGACTACCAGATTTAATATTACAATGGAATCACATCCTGAAACTGCTTGTAAGGAATCAACATATACCCCATCCTGAAAAAAGGTTTGACCGTTCCAATTGTAACTACCACATGCTGAATCACTTAAATTCGTGATAATTTCATTCGAAATCGTTAAATTCAGTACAACTGCAGAATCACAGCCCCAAATGGTTGTATCTTGAAAAGAATAAGTACCACTTTGCGTATAGGTTTGACCATTAAACGTATAATTGGTGCAAGAAGAAACGGTTAGTGAATTTGTATATGGGAAATGTTGATAAATATTGATGGTAGATGGGCTACTCTGGCCACAGTTGTTTTGCGCTGCTACGCTTAATGCACCACTCACAAAACTTGGAGCAAATAACAAATTAATCGAAGTTCCCGTGCTGCTTCCTGTTGAACCATTCGGTGTTGTCCATACGTAGGATGACGCATTTGCCACTGAACCGATAGAAAAAGGTTGTAGTCCCCCATTACAAAAATGGGCATCTCCGACAATCGCAGCTGGTTGGCTCGGGATTGAATTAACGATAACAGTTACGGCAAGTCGGTTTATCGATTCTACACCATTGACCGTCTGAGAGGCATAGTAGGTCGTGTTGTTTGTTAATGCGGTTGAACTTTGGAGGGCAGATCCACCCGAAGCATTGGCATACCATTGAACATTGCTTCCTGCGGCATTTAATTGAGCGATTGTTGCTCCGGAACAAAAGGTTTGATTGGCAGAACCTGTAGGAGCGGCAGGAGGAGGAACCAAAGTGAAATTTGCTGTAGTTATCCCCCTATTGGAAGATCCGTGGTAACTGTAGCTATATGTTGCACTTCCCGATCTCGCCCAAATGAGGCTCAAAGGTCCTGCAGCTGCAGTAAAAACATGGTCATTCGGATCACCTGTATCCAAGGCTCTTGTTGCAACAATGGTTCTGACACCCGCCGAAACTTGATCGCTTACAATGGTCCAATTTTGCACAGGATCTGCTGTTGGCGCTGAATATCCTCCGATGCTTGCATCAAAAGCACTTAATGTTCCTGAACTATGTGCTGCAACGACATCGTTCCCAGAGCCCATGCTTGTTGCATCAAATCCAAGAGCAAACCAACGACCTGATGGACCCGTTAACGTTAAGGTTACTTGTGTGCCGACATCCATTTTTGCAGTCATCGCTAAACCGGCTGTTGAACTCAAACTCACGACTCCTGAAGTGTACACTTGGGCATGAAGGTAAGAGCAACATAAAAAACTGAAAATAACAATTAGCTTATTTATCATGAGTTTGAATAATTGATTTTAATTTATCATCGTTGTATATACTGAGTAATTCAGAAAGCGATTTTCCATGTTGGTCTAGTTTCTGCAAATCAGGATGTTCTTTCATCATGCGTTCTAATATTTCATATCGCTTTAGGCTCATCGCAAAATGCAGTGGACTTCCAAATTGTTCAAATTGACATGTATCGTTCACAGAAACACCATGAGAAAGTAAAAGTTCAAATATTTCCATGTTATTTTTATAAATCACCCCATAAAGAGCAGACCCTTCTGGATAACAGGTTCGAATATCTGCACCACGTTCTATAAGTAATTTTGCCACCGAATTATTTCCGCGATAAGCCGCTAATAAAAAAGGTGATAGTCCTTGCTCTGAAAGTTGATTAATCTGTTCTGGGTGAGCGTCAAGCAAGACCTTCATTTCTCCTACACTGCCATTTCGGGCGATTTCAAAGATGGTTTGACTCCAAGCTTGTTGAACAAAGAACACGGTGAAAATAAAAACACGAATCATGCAGTAAAAATAAGGTATTTTCATTTTAAAATTAATCGTAGCATTAAGTTTGTTTGAAGTTCAAGAGGATGATTTCGTTCGCACATTATCACTATCTTTGTGCTAAATAGTTGAGCAAACATGAGTGACCCGATAAAACATGAGTGTGGAATAGCCCTTTTGAGGTTGAAAAAACCTTTAGAATTCTACTTGGAAAAATATGGAACGGCGCTATACGGCATCAACAAGATGCACCTCCTCATGGAAAAACAACACAATCGAGGTCAAGATGGAGCGGGAATTGCGAACATTAAATTCGACATGGAACCAGGTCAACGGTACATTTCACGCACTCGGTCCATCAAAAAAAATCCGACACAAGATATTTTCGATCAAATCAACTCGAAATTTCAACAAATTCAACAGGAAAACCCGGCTAACCTCAAAGATGTTTCCTTTTTAAAACAACATGCTGGCTTCACTGGTGAATTATTTCTAGGACACCTTCGTTACGGTACTTTTGGTCGAAATTCCATCGAAAGTTGTCACCCATTTTTAAGGCAAAACAACTGGATTACACGCAATTTAGTCGTTGCGGGTAACTTCAATTTGACTAACGTAGATGAGCTATTTCAAACGCTTGTAAATCTTGGTCAGCATCCAAAAGAAAAAAGTGATACGGTAACCGTTTTAGAGAAAATAGGTCATTTTCTTGATGTGGAGAATGATGATTTATATACGCATTACAAATCCCTCGGATATTCCAAAG
>JBEEIV010000253.1:0-3788 GCA_041169645.1 Bacteroidota bacterium | reverse complement strand
GAAGGTGTTGGCTCCAATAGTATGGGTAAATCCTGTCCAAAATTCTTCCGTTCAAGGGGATGAGTCCTCCGAATGATCATTTGTGAAGTATTTAAGTCGGATAAGCGCGTGGTACTGACATGTATATCCTCTAAGGTTTTCATGTTTTGGAAAAGAAGGACCTTCACTTCTTCCGTATTTTGAAGCGAAATAGTCATCACAAAAGGCATAAAACCCGGTTTTTCGACTAAAATGGAGCAAACTGAATCCATTTTTGATAGCTGATTCAATTCAAACCGCCCATGATCATCCGAAGTGACGTTTATAGCGGTATTTTCTACACTAACTTTTGCATTACTTATGGGATGTCCGGTTCGATCTTCAATTATTCCATGGATGGATTTTTGTGTAAAGGCAAGTTGAAAGCAACTTAAAAAAAGAACGGTAGATAAAATTCTTGTTTTCATTTTATAAAAAATTAAACAAGAACAAGGGGCTAATTCTTGGTGAATAAATAACAATTAGCTCGGTCATCTTCCCTGCGCAGGCATTATCCTACAGGTTCAATGGGTGTAATCTCAGCCTTTCGGCACCCCTTAGAGACGGTACAAAAATAGACAATACATTTGGTCTATTCACTTATTGCTAAAAAAAAGTGGTTAGTTGTAATGTGGTTTGATGTTGTTATTTCAAAAAATAAGCCAATTAAAGTAAAACACGGATCTTTTAGATTTTATAAATCACGAAATTAATTCCTCCACTATTCGGGCAATTTGGACCGCATTCGTTGCTGCTCCTTTGCGTAGATTATCTGCAACGATCCAAAGGTTCAAGGTATTCGATTGACTTTCATCACGTCGAATTCTACCAACAAATACATCGTCTTTTCCTTGGGCATATTTCGGCATAGGATAAGTATATGTATCGGTATTATCTTGCACAGTGATGCCAGGCGTTTCATGTAAAAGTTTGCGAACCTCATCCAAACTATATTCCGTTTCAAATTCAATGTTCACCGCTTCGGAGTGACCACCAACCACCGGTACACGAACGGCCGTTGCAGAAACTAAAATGGATGGGTCAAGTATTTTTTTTGTCTCGTTGGTTAGTTTCATTTCCTCTTTGGTGTATCCATTTGCCTCAAATACATCACACTGAGGAATGCAATTTTTATCAATTGGATATTTGTAGGCCATTTCTCCAGATTGTCCTGCGCGCTCGTTTTCCATTTGTTCAACTGCTTTGACCCCTGTTCCTGTAATAGACTGGTAAGTTGAAACCAATACGCGTTTAATCCCAAATCTTCTGTGTAGAGGTGCCAACACCATGACCAATTGAATGGTGCTACAATTGGGATTGGCAATGATTTTATCCTCGTTTGTTAACAAGTGTCCATTGATTTCTGGAACAATCAATTTTTTTGTAGGGTCCATTCGCCAAGCAGAAGAATTGTCAATCACTACCGTTCCTACTTCGGCAAATTTAGGTGCCCAGTTCAGAGATGTTTCTCCACCAGCAGAAAAAATGGCAATATCCGGTCGCATGTCTACGGCAGTTTGAAGTCCGACAACCTCAAATTCTAAGCCTCCAAATTCCATTTTTTTTCCTACTGATTTTTCAGAGGCCACAGGAATTAACGTGGTGATTGGAAAATTTTGTTCCTTTAAAACTTGCAACATCACATGCCCTACCATGCCTGTCGCTCCAACAACTGCTACTTTCATACGTTATTAAGCTATTTGAGCCTGTAAAATTAATATATTTGATAGCTATGAAAGTGATTCGCGGAATAATAATCTTTTTTTTGTGGATGAATGTTCCATTCGTAGATGGACAAGTCACGGATGATTTTTCGGATGGGGATTTCACGGCAAACCCAAGTTGGCAAGGAACGACAAGTGAATTCATTGTGAATGCGAGTCAGCAAGTGCAAACAAACAATTCGATAGCGGCCACTTCCTATATCACCACCCCACACGGACTCTCTACCCTACAAAATCATGAGTGGCACTTTTGGGTAAAGCAGAACTTTTCACCTTCCTCCAGTAATTTCGGTAAGGTTTTTTTAAGTGCAGATAACAGTGATTTAACTGCTGTTCAAAATGGATATTACCTTCTTTTTGGTGAAGCAAATTCAACCGATGCCATTCGACTTTATAAATTAGAAAATGGAGTTTCTGCCTTATTGTGCAGCGGCATGGATGGTCAAATTGCCTCGAGTTTTACCGTTGGAATCAAAGTGGTTTTAGGTATCAGCGGAACTTGGGAACTATCTGCAGACCTCAGTGGAGGAGTAAATTATGTTTTGCAAGGAAGTTTTAATGATCCTAATATTCTAACAGGTTCTACTTTTGGTTATTTGTGCACGTATACGGCAAGTAATGCAACGAAATTTTACCTCGACAATGTTTACATAGGAACTCCAATTCTAGATGTGCAAGCTCCTCAAATCGCAGCAGCAATTGCCATTTCATCCAATCAAGTTGATGTTACATTTAACGAGGCACTCACTTCATCCAGCGCCAATAATGTATCCAATTATGCCATTATTCCGTTTAATTCCTTTGTTTCAGCCCAACAAGATGTACTTAATCCTTCATTGGTTCATTTAACCACGACATTACCCCTTGTAAATGGAAATACCTATACGCTCTCCACAGCAAATCTTGCCGATAATCAGGGAAATACGTCTGCTAATCAATCTGTTAGTTTTAATTACCTCATAGCGGATACTGCCGTGAAAGGTGATGTCATCATCACAGAGTTCTTAGCCGATCCAACTCCAATCATTGGGCTTCCAGAAGTGGAATTTGTCGAATTATTCAATGCTTCATCAAAAGTTTTTCATTTACAAGATTGGATCATAAGTGATGGTTCATCTAACGGAACGATAGGAGACTACTGGTTATTACCGGGATCCTATATTGTTCTTACAGCGAATGCCAATACTGGATTTTTCGCAAACGCTGCTGGCGTTACCAGTTTCCCAAGTTTGAATAATGCAGGTGACCAGCTTGTTTTAAGTGATCAACTTGGCACGCAACTCGATCAATTCGTTTACACAGATGATTGGTATCAAGATAACACAAAAAAAGAGGGAGGATATAGTCTAGAGCGTATCCATTTAAATGACCCATGTTCAAATTACGACAATTGGAAGGCCTCGAATGATCCCTCAGGCGGGACACCAGGAAATATCAATTCGATTTTCTCAGCAGCTTCGGATCAGTTGAATCCCCATTTAATTTCACTCATTGCATTGACACCCAATTTTTTGGAACTAACCTTTTCTGAAGGAATGGATTCTGTTAGTCTTTTGAATGCCCAAGTAAGTGTAAATCCGAATTTAACGGTTCAAAACAAATTCGTTCAAGGCGTGAATGATAATCCTGGGACCCCTCAAATGACGATTCAGTTCAATGAAAATTTTATTCCCTCGAATACGTATCAAATTGAATTGGGTCCTGTGAGTGATTGTTGGCAAAATGACACGTCATTCACTGGTTTATTCGCTCTGCCAGAACAAGCACTTCCCGGAGATGTTGTCATCAACGAAATACTCGCAAATCCATTGAATGGTGGACAGGATTTCATTGAATTATACAACCGATCATCTAAAATTATCGATTTAAACGATTGGCAGTTAGCTCATTTTTATAATGATACGATATCAAATGTGCAATCTGTTCCACTACATTTTGTTTTAGCACCCAATTCTTATGTAGCCATTAGTGAAGACACTAATTTCCTGCACTTAAATTACCCAGCAACGGTGCCCGGTCGACTCATTCAAATGGACATTCCATCCT
>JBEEIV010000252.1:0-6861 GCA_041169645.1 Bacteroidota bacterium | reverse complement strand
AGAAAAGCAGAACAAAACCAGGTTTGGGCTGGGTTAGCAAAAGAAACGGCTCATCAACTCGGAACGCCTTTGTCCTCCTTGATGGCATGGGTAAGCCATTTAGAGCAAGAAGATGTTGACCCAATGGTTCCGAGGGAAATGCAAAAAGACTTGCAGCGACTAGAAAAAATCACAGACCGTTTTTCAAAAATTGGTTCCGGTGCCAAATTGATTGAGGAAGACTTTGTGTTTACCATTGAGAACAACCTTAATTATCTCAAAGCCCGACTTTCGGATAAAATTGACATAGAATTCACGGTCGACGGTCATGTTCCAATGATTGTCTTACACAACCGATCATTAATGGAATGGGTTGTAGAAAACATTTGCAAAAATGCGGTTGATGCAATGGGCGGTGTCGGAAAATTACACGTACACATTCAAGAAGTGGCTGAATGGGTTCATGTGGACATCACCGATACCGGTAAAGGTTTGACCAGCAAGCAATTCAAAACCATTTTTCAGCCCGGATATTCAACTAAAAAGCGTGGTTGGGGACTAGGATTAACCCTGGTAAAACGCATCATTGAGGAATACCATAAAGGACGTGTTTTTGTATTAGCGTCAGAAATTGATAAAGGCACAACTTTTAGAATCAGCATACCTCACTAGGAAGGGAACGAAATTTTCTCGCTATTTTAGCAATCAAATTCATGATATGTATCAATTCATCCTTGCCGAAGTAAAGAACCACATCGGTTACATTACGATTAATCGTCCAAATCAACTCAACGCACTCAATAAAATCACTATTTCAGAGTTGCACGAAGCCTTAAAAACCTATCACCAGGATCCAAATGTTGGCGTAATCATTCTGACTGGATCTGGAGAAAAAGCCTTTGTAGCTGGCGCAGACATCAAGGAATTTGCGGATTTTACGATTGCAGAAGGTGGTGAACTTGCCGTAACCGGTCAAAGCACACTGTTCGATTATATTGAAAACTTAGGTACTCCGGTGATTGCCGCAGTCAATGGATTTGCTTTGGGGGGTGGACTAGAACTTGCCATGGCCGCTCACCTACGTGTTGCCTCTAGTAACGCACGCATGGGATTACCAGAAGTTTCTTTAGGCGTGATACCGGGATACGGAGGAACGCAGCGCTTGCCTCAATTGATTGGTAAAGGAAAAGCGAATGAAATCATTTTCACCGCTGGAATGCTGAAAGCGGACGAAGCCTTGCAATGGGGCCTTGTGAATCACGTCGTTGAACAAACGGAATTACTGGCCAAATGCGAAGAAATTGCTCAAAAAATTCTGGCGAATTCTCCGATGGCGATTGCCGCTGCCATTCGTTCTGTTAATTCGGGATTCAAGGACGGTGAAAACGGATATGAGACAGAAATCACATCGTTCGCACACTGTTTTGGCACAAAAGAATTCATCGAAGGAACAAGCGCATTTTTAGAAAAGCGAAAAGCTAATTTCAGGGACTAAGATGAGTAATCCCATACGTAAATTAATAAGTCAAACGGCGGTCTATGGATTATCCTCGATCGTTGGACGCTTGTTAAATTATTTATTGGTCCCCTTGTACACGAGTGTTTTTACCGATCCTGCTCATTATGGGGTTGTTTCCGAACTATATGCTTGGGTCGCTTTTTTAATCGTCATCCTCACTTTTGGAATGGAAACCGCCTTTTTTCGCTTCATTCAAACCAGTGAAAACAAAGAGCAAACTTACTTAAATTCACTTGTGTCCGTTTTGGGCATCAATGCCCTCCTATTTGCGGCCTTGTTGTTTTTTAACAATGATATTGCGACCATCATGCTCTATGAAGGACACAATGAATACATCATTCTGCTTGGAATTATTGTCTGCGTAGATGCTATTTCGGCCATTCCCTTGGCGCGTTTACGCGTCGAGGAAAAATCCATGCGGTTTGTGAGTATTCAACTGACTTCCATCCTAGTGAATGTTGGTTTGAATTTGTTCCTTATGTTGTATTTGTTTGATCCGGAAAGACCAGAGGAAGGCGTGTTATTCATACTCTTAGCGAATTTGTGTGCTTCCCTTGTAAAACCTATAATGCTTTACGACTCCTTTAACTTAAGTGGACTTAAATTAAACTGGGTAGAAATCAAACTCATGTTGTTTTACGCCTTTCCATTAGTTATTGGGAGTTTTGCCGGCATCATTAACGAAACCATTGACCGCATTCTCTTGAAACAAATTCTGTACAATCCAAATGATGTCAGTACTTTACATGCCGCAGAATCAGAAGTAGGAATTTACAGTGCTTGTTATAAATTAGCCATGCTCATTACGATTTTATTACAGGCCTATCGCTATGCTGCTGAACCGTTCTTTTTCAATCAAATGAAAAATCAAGACCGAAATGTCATCTATGTCAAGGTCATGAACCTGTTCGTCGCCACTGTTTGTCTTGTCTTTCTTTTTGTGAGTTTAAACATTGATTTATTCAAGCATTTCATCCAAAATGAATCTTATTGGGATGGATTAAAGGTTGTCCCAATATTGCTTTTAGCAAATGTGTTTCTCGGGATTTATTATAATCAAAGCATCTGGTATAAACTCAGTGGGAAAACACAATATGGGGCATACATTGCTCTTTTTGGTGCTACATTGACTATTGTGATGAATATTCTGTTCATCCCCAAATACGGTTACATGGCCAGTGCGTGGGCGACCTTCATTGTCTACGGTTTACAAATGCTCCTCTCCTACTTCCTTGGTCAGAGACATTATCCGATCCCGTATAATCTTAAAAAATTCGTTCTTTATTTGGGCTTAGCATTTATCCTTTATTTTCTAGGTTCTTTTATTCAGCTGGAGCGCTATTTTATTCAGTTCATCCTTCAGAATACGCTCATTTTTGTTTACCTTCTTTTTGTTTGGAAGATGGAGAAATCTACTTTTTCATTCAAAGGAGCCGTGTAAATCCATTGGATAGAAAACTTTTTATTGGAAAGATTGTTAGATAGTCATCGAATCAGCTTAAATTTGTTAAATGGCATCACATTCTTACCAAGCAGGACCGCTTTTGGAGCAAATCATCACTCCGAGTGACTTGCGAGAAAAATTTACCGAGGATCAATTGCCTCAAATAGCTGACGAATTACGTCAGTACATCGTTGATGTCATTTCTGAAATCGGAAATAGCCATTTTGGTGCTAGTTTAGGTGTTGTCGAACTTTCAGTAGCCCTACACTACGTATTTCATACTCCTGATGACCAATTGGTTTGGGATGTAGGTCATCAAGCATACGGACATAAAATTTTAACAGGAAGACGCGATCGTTTTCATACCAATCGATTGAAAGGTGGAATCTCCGGATTTCCGAAACGTTCTGAAAGCGAATATGATACCTTCGGTGTTGGTCACTCCTCTACTTCCATCTCAGCAGCATTAGGAATGGCGGTTGCGAACCGCTACAAAGGTGAAACACAGAAACAACACGTTGCAATCATTGGTGATGGAGCCATGACGGCAGGACTTGCATTTGAAGGAATGAACCATGCAGGATTTGAAAAAGATGCTAATTTATTGGTGATTTTGAACGATAATTGCATGTCCATTGATCCGAATGTTGGCGCGTTAAAAGAATACCTAACGGACATTACGACATCACACACATACAACAAAGTAAAAGATGAAGTGTGGAAATTACTTGGTAAGGTTTCCAAATTTGGTCCGGATGCTCAAACCATTGCATCCAAAGTGTCTCAGGCCTTGAAAGGAACACTGCTCAAACAAAGTAACCTATTTGAGTCCTTGAATTTTCGCTATTTCGGTCCAGTTGACGGACATGATGTAGTAGGATTAGCAAAAGTGCTTGCGGACTTAAAAGACATCCCAGGTCCTAAAATTTTACATTGTATTACGCGAAAAGGTGCGGGATATAAATTTTCAGAAGAAGGAAATCCAACGAAATGGCACGCTCCTGGTGTCTTCAACAAAGAAACGGGTGAAATCGTCAAGATTATGCCGAAGTCCCCACAACCTCCTAAATACCAAGATGTATTTGGACATACCATCGTTGAATTAGCGGAAAAAAATGATAAAATCATGGGTGTTACACCTGCAATGCCCTCAGGTTGTTCCTTAAATATCATGATGGCAGCTATGCCCGATCGAAGTTTTGATGTCGGAATTGCTGAGCAACATGCCGTTACATTTAGTGCCGGTCTAGCAACACAGGGATTGGTTCCTTTTTGCAATATTTATTCATCTTTCATGCAACGTGCTTTTGACCAAGTACTTCACGATGTTGCCCTGCAAAATTTAAATGTGGTTTTTTGCTTAGACCGTGGAGGATTAGTTGGAGCCGATGGAGCAACACACCATGGAGCGTATGATTTAGCATACATGCGTTGCATTCCTAACATGGTGGTTTCTGCACCGATGAACGAGGAGGAATTGCGAAACTTAATGTACACTGCACAATTAAAAGACCAAGGTCCTTTCTCTATTCGTTACCCAAGAGGTAATGGTGTCATGACAGAATGGAAGACCCCATTGAAAGAAATAAAGATTGGAGAAGGGAGAAAAGTAACCAACGGGGAGGATGTAGCCATTCTTACCATTGGGCACCCTGGAAATTTTGCGCAAGAAGCTATCAAAGAATTAGCAGAGGCGGGTATTTCTGTTGCGCATTACGACATGCGATTTGTGAAGCCCATCGATGAATTGATGCTGCATGAAGTATTCTCCAAATTCAAACATGTTATCACCGTTGAAGACGGTTGTTTAATGGGTGGATTTGGCTCAGCAGTGATTGAATTTATGGTGGACCAAAAATACCAAGCAGAAATCGTTCGACTTGGCATACCAGATGAATATGTGCACCATGGAACCCAGGAAGAACTTTGGGCAGATTGCGGTTTTGACTCAGCTGCAATTGTAACTACGGTGAAAAAAATGGTTCATGTAAAAGATCGGGGAACTGCCAATCAAAAAGTAAGTTAAGTTTCTTTTTAAGCTACATTCACTCGCTGATTCACATTTAATTTTTATTTTCGTTCACGAAATAATTGAAAAAACCAACTCGGTTTTTTGTAATTATTGTAATTTGGACAATAATTTAAATCAGCTATTGTGAAAAAAACCAATTTCAGTGCTTTCGGCACCTTAATTACCATTTTCTTTTTTTGGGGCTTCGTTGCAGCCAGTAATGACATCTTAATTCCTGTCTTTAAAAAGGCTTTAAATTTGAGTCAGCTCGAATCTCAATTGATTTCCTTTGCTTTTTATGTTGCCTACACAGTAGGATCCATAATTTACTTTGTGGTTTCAGCCATTTTGAAAAAAGACGTACTCAATAAAATTGGATACAGGAATGGATTAGCACTGGGATTAATTATATCGGCCATTGGAACATTACTTTTCATACCCGCGTCCAATAATTCCTCTTTTATCATGTTGATTTCAGGACTATTCATTGTTGGATTGGGTTTTGCCTTGCAGCAAATTGCGGCCAATCCTTTAGCCATTCAAATGGGTGATCCATCCAAAGGCAACATTCGTTTAAGTATGGCGGGAGGAATTAACAATGTTGGAACAACCATCGGACCCGTGATTGTTTCCTTTGCAATATTTGGGGGGCTTTCAAATAGTGAAACAACCTTGGATTTAAAAGCAGTACAAACACCCTATTTGTTTCTTGGATTAGCTTTTGTGGTTGCTGCAATCTTCTTTAAATTCTCCTCTGTACCTGATCGAATCGAAGGATCTTCATCCGAAGGTGCCGGAAAAATTATGGAAACCATTAAACATCCTCAAGTTCTATTAGGTATGCTTGCTATTTTCTTATACGGTGGTGTTGAAGTAGCAACTGCCAGTAATTTACCAGAGTTCATGAAACAAAAACTGAATACGCCCGAAAATGCTGTTGCTCCATTTGTTTCTTTGTACTGGGCCAGTTTGATGATTGGTCGTTGGACTTCTGCTGCAGGTGTATTCAATCTTAGTAAACTCATGAAAACCATATTAGGAATCGTTTTACCTTTCGTAGCATTTGGGATTTTTGCTGGTGCTAATATTCTTGGTGGACATGACATCAATGAACTTTATCCTTACTTAGGAATCGTTGTATTATTAATTGTTGCCGATTATATTAGTTCAGGTAATCCTGTGAAACAAATCATCATTTATTCATTACTCGGAGCTATCGCCCTTTTAGTTGGAATTTTCAGTTCCGGAATGGTAAGCGTATTCGCCTTTATTTCTGTTGGACTCTTCTGTAGTACCCTTTGGCCATGTATATTTACGTTGTCGATTGCAGGGATGGGAGAAAATACCAATACGGCTTCTAGTTTATTAATTATGATGATCATGGGCGGTGGATTTATTTCCGTATTGCAAGGGGCATTAGCGGATGAGCATATTTTGGGAATACAGTTCTCCTACTTATTAGGAGTTGTTTGTTTCCTTTATCTTGCCTTATTTGCTTGGAGCGTGAATCGCATTCTTCAAAAACGTGGCGTGGATATCTTCTCAACAGAAAAAGTATCCGGACATTAAATTCCTAGGTTTTGAGTATGTACCGTATTGATTTTCATGATTTTTTCACATCAGCGTTTTCTGTTGACTGCATAATTTTTGGGTATTCACAAGGGGAAATTAAAGCCTTGTTGATTAAACGTGCAATGGAGCCTTTCGAAAATCTTTGGGCAATTCCTGGTGACTTGATTTATCCTGATGAAGACTTAGAAGAGGCAGCAGAACGCGTCTTGTTTGAATTAACAGGCTTGAAAAACATTGCCATGCACCAATCTCAAACCTTTGGAAATCCAAAACGTCACCCACAAGGACGGGTCATTACCATTTCCTACTTCGCTTTGATTCGTATAGATGACTTTG
>JBEEIV010000251.1:0-6456 GCA_041169645.1 Bacteroidota bacterium | reverse complement strand
CAATGGCATCAAAGCGATTTAGTGGAAGTGAGGCCAATATTTTGGCATCTCCAAAAACACACAAAACGACCTTCGCTTTTGCAGGAATTTCATTGAATATAAGCGTATTGATGGAATCAATGTGCGTTTTTTTACCGGCATGTAAACTCAGAAAAACAACATCATGGTTTGATTTGGTCGCCCATTCGCGCATGGTTTCAGGTGCTAATTCGGTATTCAGTAGTTCATCGCTTGTGACAAATCGATCCAAACCCTTGTGAAACGCTGTAGGATTTCCACCAATGGAAACGTGTGCTGTTTTGATGTCTAGGTTTCCTAACGGAAGAAGGTTGTTTTTGTTTTCAAGCAAAACAATTGATTTCTCATAACTACTTGCTTGTTTGTGATTAGCTTGTCCGTTCAAGGCACTAAATTCTTCGGAAAACCAGGTTTTCGGGGTTTCGGGAAAGGTGGTACTTTTGATGTGTTTGGTTGGACTCATGCAAAAAGCGAAAAACAAACCTGAAAAGAGGAGGGCAACACTGCGAATCATACAAATATTTTTTATAAAGCTACAAATATTACCTTTTATGAGGATTTATTTTGATTTATTCGTGCGCTAAGTGTAGCATTGACACTTACTTTAAGATAGTGAAAAAAAAGTAATTTTAAAAATTATTTTTTAAACACGAAACCCTCGTAAATGTTAGCAAAAACTAACGAAAATCATGTTTTATTCCTTCGGCTACATGTAATTTTGTGACATCATTGTGCGACAATTGTCGTGCCGAAAAAAACAAACATGGAACTACACGGAAAATTTGGTAAGCATGCTGATTTAGCAGCATCCATTGGACTTAAAAACTTGGGTGATCAATTTTGGAATTTAAGTCCTGCTGAATTGGTGGAGGATTGCATCATTCTCGGAGAGGGAATGTTAACCGACACAGGTGCATTAGCCATCGAAACTGGTGAATTTACGGGAAGATCACCGAAAGATCGTTTCATTGTTCGAGATGAAAAGACAGAAAATGCCGTTTGGTGGGGAGATATCAATATTGGATTTTCACCCGCGCAGTTTGACGCTTTATATGACCGAATGACTTCCTTTTTAGAAGAGCAAGACGTTTATGTGCGTGATGTGTATGCCTGTGCAGAAGAGAAATACCGAATGAACATACGTGTGGTAACGGAATTACCTTGGTCGAATTTATTCGCACACAACATGTTTTTGCGTTTATCCGATAACGAAATTGAAACATTTGTTCCTGAATGGCACATTGTCTGTGTTCCAAGTTTCAAGGCTGATCCAGCCATGGATGGTACACGTCAGTCAAATTTCGCCATCTTGAATTTTACTAAAAAAATGATCCTAATCGGAGGAACTGGGTACACGGGTGAAATCAAAAAAGGCATTTTCTCCGCCTTGAATTTCATTCTACCTCACGAGAAAAATGTATTGTCCATGCACTGTTCTGCCAACATTGGAGAAGCAGGAGACACGGCAATTTTCTTTGGTTTGTCTGGAACGGGTAAAACGACATTATCCTCTGATCCAAATCGCCGTTTTATTGGCGACGATGAACATGGTTGGAGTGAAAACGAAGTCTTCAATTTTGAAGGAGGTTGTTATGCGAAGACCATTGATTTAAGTCGCGAAAAAGAACCGCAAATTTACGATGCGATTCGTTTTGGCGCGTTATTGGAAAACATTGGGTTTATCAATGGTTCCTCTACTCCGGATTACACGGATGGGTTCATTACTGAAAATACCCGGGTATCTTATCCAATCAACCACATTGATCACATCGCTGTACCATCTATTGGTGGTGCACCGAAAAATATTTTCTTTTTAACAGCGGATGCTTTTGGTGTTTTACCTCCGATTTCTAGGTTGACAAAAGAACAGGCCATGTATCATTTTATGTCTGGTTACACGGCAAAAGTCGCTGGAACTGAAGTGGGCATTACGGAACCAACTACAACTTTCTCTGCAGGATTTGGTGCGGCATTTTTGCCTTTGCATCCTGCTAAATACGCCAAATTATTGGGTGATAAATTAGAGGGAACTGACATCAATGTTTGGCTCATTAATACCGGATGGTCTGGTGGATCTTATGGAGTTGGTAGCCGCATGAAATTGTCATACACGCGTGCCATGATTACCGCTGCATTAACCGGTAAACTTAAGGATGTTTCTTATGAGCAGATGCCTATTTTTGATTTGGCGTATCCTACGGTATGTGAAGGTGTACCAAGTGAATTATTGAATCCAAGGAATACTTGGTCTGACAAAGACGCATACGATACTACGGCTGCTAATTTGGCTGAAAAGTTTGTCAAGAATTTTGAAAAATTTGCTGCGGAAACACACGCTTCGATTTTAGCAGCTGCTCCGAAAATAACGGTCTAAGCCCTTTCCATCAATCAACAAGAGCTTAGATGAACCCTGACGATACTGTCAGGGTTTTTTTATGCTCCATTCATCGCTTGATTTCCAATCCTGCGCACAAGCGAAGAACCTCGTTAAATAGCCGCAGGATTGCAAAATCCAGCTGTAGGTTTAAAAAAAGTTACATGAAACAAAAAAAGCCCCGACGATGCTGTCAGGGCTTACATATCTTTTGAAAAAGAATTAACGTTTGTGGAAAGGTTCGTCAGAAACAGTTAATTTCTTTCTACCTTTTTTGCGTCGCGCAGCCAAAACTCTACGACCATTTTTAGTAGCCATACGGCTTCTGAATCCGTGCTTGTTTCTTCTTTTTCTTACCGATGGTTGAAACGTTCTTTTCATGTCGTATCTTAATTATGTAATGAATTTTGGGATTGCAAAGATATTGATTTTTTTAAAATTTCAAATTCTTTCGACAAAATTATTTAAAAAAACTACTTTACCGCACAAAGCAATGTAAATTTGTAAAAAGATTTATTCCATGCTCAGACCAAAAAAAGCGCAAAAAGAGAAAGTAAAAATCAGTAAATCAAGCATTAAGAAGGCGAAAGGAATTTTTACTTACTTAAAACCTTATGCGGGAATGTACTTTATTGGTTGGATCTTTTTAGTTCTCAGTACGTCCGCTGGTTTGGTTTTTCCCTATTTGATGGGTAAACTTCTGGGTGCAGGAGCTTCTACGAACAATTTATCGGATGCCGTTGGAATGATCGATATGTCGAATATCAACAACGTTGCCACCGCACTGTTCGCCTTATTTGGATTTCAATCGCTTTTCTCCTTTGTGCGTGTCGTACTATTCAACAATGTAACAGAAAATGCCTTGCGAGATCTGCGCAACGACGCCTTTGCGAAATTGGTATACATGCCGATGGATTTCTTTAACCGAAATAAAGTGGGTGAATTAACGAGTCGCCTCTCCTCGGATATCGCTCAAATTCAAGAAACACTGAGAACGACCATTGCGGAATTTTTTCGTCAAATCATTATCGTGGTAGGTGGCATCCTTTTTCTCTTCTTTATTTCTTGGAAGTTGGCCTTGATCATGTTGGGTACCGTACCGGTAATGGCCATCATAGCGGTGGTTTTTGGTCGCTACATCCGAAGGTTGAGCAAGGAAGCACAAGATTACATTGCCGAATCGAACTCGATCGTCGAGGAGGCCTTAACGGGAATTGCCAATGTGAAAGCATTTACGAATGAACTTTTCATTTTTTCGAACTACAAGAAATCCACTCAACAAACGCGTGATTTGAATGTCAAAAGCGGCATCTGGCGTGGCTTGTTTGTTTCCTTTATCATTTTCTGTCTTTTTGGAGCCATCGTTTTCATTGTTTGGAGGGGATTACTCATGACTCAAGGTGTTCATCCGGAACTGAATACGGAAGGATTCTATCAGTTCGTTCTATTTACCATCATGATGGGAGCTTCCGTTGGATCCCTACCTGACCTATACGCAAGTGTACAGAAAGCGATTGGCGCGACAGAGAACCTCATGGATATCATTCACCAAGAAACAGAGGCTCAAACGAACACAGGAACGCGCACGGATAAATTAAATGGTCGTATTCGTTTTGAGGAAGTTCAATTTGCATACCCGCAACGGAGTGATGTTGAAGTATTAAAGGGTATCTCGTTTGAGGTGAAGGAAAATCAGACCTTGGCATTGGTGGGTCAAAGTGGCTCAGGAAAATCAACCATTTCCAATTTATTGCTTCAATTTTACCAAATAAGTCAGGGAAAAATCTCCTTTGATGAAATTCCTGCAAATGAAATGGATTTAAATGCCCTCAGAGATCAAATGGCCATTGTTCCGCAGGAAGTAATCCTTTTTTCGGGTAGCATTCGGGAAAACATCTTATTTGGCAATCCAGCGGCAACCGATGAACAAATCATTGAAGCCGCGAAGCAAGCGAACGCATGGGAATTTATTGATGCGTTTCCAAATAAGTTAGAAACGGAAGTAGGGGACAGGGGAATTCAGCTTTCAGGTGGACAAAAACAACGCATTGCCATTGCACGAGCGATTTTGAAGAATCCGACCATCTTGATTCTGGATGAAGCGACATCTGCTTTGGACTCCGAGTCCGAGCGTTTGGTACAAGATGCGTTGGATAAGTTAATGAAGGGAAGGACCTCCATTGTGATTGCGCATCGCTTGTCTACCATTCGCAATGCCGATCAAATCTTAGTGTTGCAGTCGGGAAAAATCGAAGAGTCTGGTACCCATCAATTCTTGATGGAACAAAAAGGATTGTATGCGGATTACGTAGCATTGCAATCCATGAATCAATAAAAGAGTTGAGGTGCGTGTGCTTATTCCGAGAACAAAGATTCAACGAAAAGCTTGCGGTCGAATAATTGAAGGTCTTCCATTTTCTCTCCAATACCGATGTATTTTACAGGAATTTTCATTTGATCGGAAATTCCGATGATGACTCCACCTTTCGCTGTTCCATCCAATTTGGTAACGGCAAGTGCATTGATGTCCGTAGCTTGTGCAAATTGTTTTGCTTGTTCAAAGGCATTTTGTCCGGTAGATCCGTCCAAAACCAATAAAATTTCGTGTGGTGCACCTGGAATGATTTTCTCCATGACGCGTTTGATCTTGGTCAATTCAGCCATCAGGTTCACTTTGTTGTGAAGTCGTCCTGCTGTATCGATGATGACAACGTCAGCTCCTTGCGATTTAGCGGACTGTAACGTATCAAATGCAACGCTGGCAGGATCTGCTCCCATGCCTTGTTGAACGATCGGTACATCGACGCGTTTCGACCAAATGATAAGTTGATCTACTGCTGCGGCACGAAACGTATCTGCAGCACCTAAGACCACTTTTAAGCCAGCTGCTTTAAATTGGTGCGCAAGTTTCCCGATGGTGGTCGTTTTACCCACACCATTTACTCCAACCACCATGATCACGTATGGATTACCATCTGCCGGTTTTTCAATTTCGAGGTTTCCATTTTGATTGGAATTATTTTCTTCCAGTAAAGCGATGATTTCTTCGCGAAGCACGTGGTTTAATTCATCGGTCCCGAGGACTTTATCTCTTGAAACACGCGCTTGTATGCGCTCAATAATTTTAAGTGTCGTTTCCACACCCACATCAGATGTGATTAAAATCTCTTCTAGGTTATCGAGTACTTCATCGTCAACACGCGATTTTCCAACGAGCACGCGCGCAATTTTCGAAAAAAACGATTGTTTCGTCTTTTCTAAGCCTTGATCCAGCGTTTCTTTCTTGGATTTCGAGAAAAAATCAAATAGTCCCATGATTTAAAGATAAAAAAAAAGCTCCCTGAATGGAAGCTTTTTACAAGGTTTTATGAGGATTAGTTCTTAGCGAACCATTCTTTTACTTTGTCATTGTGTACAATCTCTTCTTTGAAAGTGTATCCGTTTGATTTCTCAGACTTCACCATTTTAATCACTTTCGTATGCTCTTTACCGCCACCTTTTTGTAGGGAAGCTACAACTTTCTTTGCCATATCCTAATTATTTAATTTCTTTATGAACGGTCATTCTTTTCAAAATCGGATTGTATTTTTTAATCTCCATACGATCCGGTGTGTTTTTACGGTTTTTCGTCGTGATGTAACGTGACGTACCAGCCATACCTGATTCTTTGTGCTCAGTGCACTCTAAAATCACTTGGATGCGGTTACCTTTACTCTTCTTAGCCATTTTCTTCTTTTTTTATCTGTTTCGCAACAGTCTTATTTTAAAAAACCTTTCTGACGAGCTTCTTTGATACAAGCGGCAATGCCTTTCTTGTTAATCGTGCGAAGCGCGGAAGTTGAAATTTTTAATGTAATATATGCTTCTTCTTCAGGAAGAAAAAACTTTTTCGTAACCAAATTTGGGTAAAATCTACGTTTGGTTTTACGATTAGAGTGAGAAACATTGTTCCCAACCATTACTGACTTACCTGTTAATTGACAAACTCTTGACATGTCTTTAAAATTACTTATAAATGTAAAAAAGCGGATGCAAAGGTAACAAACTTTTGAAATTCCACAAAC
>JBEEIV010000250.1:0-4806 GCA_041169645.1 Bacteroidota bacterium | reverse complement strand
TTGGTTTGCTTTTGCATCCTCCAAAATACTCGTTAGTTTCTTTTTGTTTTCTTGATCTAATTCATTGAAACTTCCCCATCGAGATTCAGAAGCAGGAATTTCATTTTTATTGATCCAACTTCCATTCGCAAAAAGAAAAAAGTCATCTTCCGGTTGAATAGTCTTGTCTAAATAATCAACGCTGATGGTGGAGAAATTACTTCCTTTCAACGGAACTTCCTTTTTCGCACAAGAGGTAACAAGTGCAAGGCTGACAACAGCAAATAAACTTTTTTGTAACATAGGATTAATTAAAGGGTGTATATAACATTTCAACATGAGGGATGCCATCTTCGTCGTACTCTTTTCCTGTCGAGAAGAACATGTGGGCATTGTAAAATCGTTCTAAGTGTTTTTGAGCAGAAATTCGAACCGGAACGCGGCCAAATTCCTTTTCACAAAAGTTCATGCAGCGGTTCATTAGTTCGTGTCCCTGTCCATTTCCGCGCAATTCTTCTTGCAGAACGACACGTCCAATGGATACTTCGCCGTAAGAAATTCCAGGAGGTAAAATTCGGGCAGTGGCAACAATGTTTCCTTTTCCATCGCGGCAAATGAGGTGGTAACATTTTTTATCTTTTCCATCAAGGTCTTGGTAGATGCAATTTTGTTCCACGACAAAGGTTTTTAGTCGAACCGCAACAATGTCATGGAATTCAACCACGCTTAACTCGTTAAAATGTTTGCATTGAAAATTTAAAATCATGGCTCAAAATTAGCGCTTTTTTCAATTTACTGTTTCGAGTAACATGGAGTTTACCAATTGCTCCGGCGATATCATTTGCTCATCATATGGGATCTCGTTTCCATACCGCTGTTTTAGTACTTTTCGCACAAGCGGTCCATCGATGTTGAAGTCCCTCAAAGGAGCAGTATGGGTTAACTTAATATTTCCCGCATTCAAATAACATTTATACACCAGTTCGGAGCAATACATTTCCTTATCGGACCAATTAAAATAAGCGTCATAATTCTTTCCAAATTGCGAAACAGCATATTTTTTCATGGCTATTATCGTGCTTGCTTTCAATAAAGTTGTGTCTTTCAATCGCTTCACTAAATAGGTTTGACCAACACCTCTTTCGATCCATTTATCAAGCGGATATTTTCCTACCGGTTGTACCGCTTCATAGACGTAGGGAATGCCATTTTCAAAAAAAATGATTCCGCAATGTGAATAGATCGAATTAGTTGCTTCTTCAACGGCTGCACTTTGCTGCGAATCGGATGTTTGAAAAATGATGTCTCCTTCTTTAACGTTTTGTGCAAAAGATGCTTGCAGCAGTAGCATGAAAAATGTGAAGTGAATTATTTTCATCTTTCTCAATTAATATGAACCGTAATACCTTCTTAAGAACCATTCGGATCCTAACAACAGGAAAAGGATCACGAAAACAAGAAGGTAATCTAATAAATCATCGAAGGTGTGATCTTCAAATGTGACCGTAGCGATATCATTTCGTTTCGCTAATTCATCGAGCATTTTTTTGTAGGAAGAGAACGGATGAAAGGTGCCGTTCGATTGTTTGGAAAGTTGTTTTAATGTTCCGTGGTTCGCAAATGATTCTAATTTCTCCAACTGGATTTCTTCCACAATAAATTCACCTGATTTGAGGTATTGTTTACCATTATAGGTTGTACTTGCCTTCCAAGCGTATTTTCCAGGAGCCAGTTTTCCTTGATTTAATTTGTATACACTTCCCGCTACGGCAAACTGTGATTTGTATTGTTTTCCTTGATCAGAAATTAATATAAAGTCGATTTTTGGACTTGTAATGGGTTCCATGGAAGCATTGTAAAAAGATGCCGTCACAATCAATTCCTCTTCGCTGTTCATGCGCTTAGGTAGTTGAACACGCAATCCCATTCCTTGATTTTTCACCATCAAGTAGTTCGCTATTTTTCCAATCAGTTCGTTGAAGACATCGTGGTTTTGATGACGGATGAAATCGTTTAACCTCCATCGCCATATGCCTTCTCCGAAAATCACGCCATTCTTCACTTTTTCCCCTTTGGTAAAAAACACCAAGGGATCATTCTTTTTGATTTGTCCAACGCGCTGGTATAGCAAGACTTCAGCGCTTGGATCCACCTTGATGGTTCCAAATTTCGCCGTTAAAGGAGGGAGAAAGTCGACCGAAGTTTTACACACATCACTTATTTCGAAGGCGTTAAAGGCATTATTCCACGTTGGTTCTAACTCTTCTGTCTGACCCGTGCCGTTTGATTTTAGTCCGATGGCTAGTTTCGCAATATCGTTCGAGTTCGTTTGTTGTCCGAGTACATACAAAACGGGAATTCCAGCAGATTTTAACCGTTGATGTTGGGCAGGATCGAATTGAATTCCTGGCTCGTGCCAAACGACGAGGTCCACTTTGTTGATGTTTTGATCCCAATCTTTTAAGAGGATGCTGGATACTTCATAATTTTCATTTCGTTCAAGCACATCCTTAAATGCACTCATGTCAGGATGTGGTGCTGCAGAAATTAAGAGAATTCTGCTACGCGCATCAATCACTTCAACGTAAAAATTACGTCGGTTATTCTTTAAGGAATATTCACCTGTTAAATTAGAAACGACTGCCGTATACGTTTGAACTCCTACTTGATCGGCTTTCAGTTGGAAATCAACTTGTTTAAAATCCCTTTTTTGATTTCCGTAATTAACCGTTTTACTCGAGATGGTTTTTCCATTGTGTAAAATGCTCACTACAGCACTTTTTCCATTGTATTTAAACGCTTCGAGATCAACTTCAACAGGAAATTCGTTATTCAGGTAGGCAAGGTCATTTGCGCTTACATTTTTTATGTAATGATCGCGTTTGGGGGTAGTGTCTCCAACAGCTAATGTAAAAACAGGTGTTAGATTGAGTTTTTCTGCTGCATAACTTGGATTCGAACCAACGTTGTAATTTCCGTCGGAGATGAGTGCGATTCCTCCCACATTTCGATTGTAATATTGCGCATTGATGGCCTCAAATCCTTTTTCTAGGTTGGTGCTTTTCTCATTAAATTTTGCTGGATTTGCCCCTTGTTCACTTCCAATGGTCCATTCCACCAACTCAAATTGATCCGCGTACAACTCTTTTAGTTCCTTCCGATAATTGTCCAAGGTTTTCGAAATGCTCCCGCTATCCTTGTAATTCTTCATCGACGAAGAATTATCGATTAAGGTTATGAAAATAGGTTTCTCATCCCTGAAATGGGTTGCTTCAAACACAATCCCGAGCAGCAATAATGCGATAAGGAATAGGGAAGAAAAACGAAGTGACTTAATCAAGTACTTTTTCCAAGATGCTAATTCATTTAGCCAACTGACATTTCGATAATAGAAATAGGTAAGCGCAAAGGCAATAAGTCCTATTGGGACAAGCCACCAAAGCGAAAAATCAGTGAGTAAATGCATGGATTCAAAAATAAGGACAATTATGGAAATCTAGCGATTTCTTTTGCGTTAAAATCAAATTCAAAAAAGGAATCCGTAAATTCGTCAAAATTTTCAAGCATATGTCAAAAACAGTTTACATCGTTGCCGCTGCAAGAACCCCAATGGGGGCTTTTCTAGGTGGCTTATCAAGCATTCCAGCAACTCAATTAGGAGCTATTGCCATCAAAGGTGCCTTAGAAAAAGGAAGCGTAGATGCGCAGATCATTGATGAAGTATTTATGGGGAATGTTCTTCAGGCGGGCGTAGGTCAGGCACCTGCTCGTCAGGCCGCACTTGGAGCAGGACTTGGTAAAAACGTTCCGTGTACAACAGTAAATAAAGTATGTGCTTCAGGAATGAAAGCGATTATGCTAGGTGCACAAAGCATTTTAGCTGGAGATAACCATGTCGTGGTAGTAGGAGGGATGGAAAATATGTCTCAAGTCCCACATTATTTGGATGGAAGAAATGGAATGAAATTCGGAAACATCAACATGCTTGATGGCATTACCAAGGATGGATTATTGGATGTGTACAGCAAAGTGCCTATGGGGAATTGCGCTGAATTGTGTGCCAAAGAACACAACATTACACGTGAAGAACAAGATCAATTTGCCATAGATTCTTATACAAAAGCAGCGCATGCTTGGAGTAATGGAAAATTTAATAATGAAATAGTTGCTGTTTCAGTTCCTCAGCGCAAAGGAGACCCGGTGATTGTTTCAGAGGATGAGGAATACAAAAACGTTTTTTTAGATAAAATCCCGTCTTTGCGTCCAGCTTTTGATAAAGAAGGAACCATCACAGCAGCAAATGCATCTACTTTAAATGATGGAGCGTCAGCCTTGGTTTTGGCTTCTGCTGAAGCGGTAGAAAAATACGGTTTGACACCACTTGCAAAAATCGTGAGTTACGCAGATGCAGCACAAGAACCGGAATGGTTCACAACGGCTCCGTCTTTGGCCATTCCGAAAGCGTTAGCAAAAGTAGACATGACGGTGTCAGATGTTGATTTCTGGGAGTTAAACGAAGCGTTTGCCGTTGTTGGAATTGCTAACACAAAAATTCTTGGAATTGATCCAGCAAAAGTAGATGTGAACGGTGGTGCAGTAGCGTTAGGTCACCCACTTGGGAATTCTGGATCACGTGTGATTGTTACGTTAATCAATGTTTTGAAACAAAACAATGCAAAAATAGGTGGTGCCGGTATCTGTAACGGTGGTGGTGGCGCATCAGCTATGATTATCGAGAACGTGTAGAAACAGACAAGTTAAATTATAGAAAGGACGGTATTTCTACCGTCCTTTTTTTATTTCCAAAACATTTCTTATTGCAACTTG
>JBEEIV010000249.1:0-4764 GCA_041169645.1 Bacteroidota bacterium | reverse complement strand
ACTTGGAGCAAATGAAAATACGAAGATCACGAACTCAGATATGCTGATCATTGGTAAGGATACTTTGGATCCGGGAACGTATGCTATGTTCGCAAAACCAGGAAAAAAATCATGGGAGTTATTTTTCTATACTGAAAGCACGAATTGGGGACTTCCAGAAAAATGGGAGGAAAGTAAAATCGCTTTACGATATGTTGCAAAAGTGGAGAACCTTTCCAGTGTTCAAGAAAACTTGAGTATTTCCATTGAAAATTTATCGTTCAACAAAGGAACGATTGAAATCGCTTGGGAGAAAACCAAAGTATGTATACCGTTTAGTTTGAATACAAAAGAAAAAGTGTTGGCTAGTATTGATAAAGCCTTGGCATCAAGTACGGTTTCTGCGAATGATTATTATCAAGCGGCAAGTTATTACTTCAGTGAAAAAATGGAATTGACAAAAGCCCTTTCGTGGTCTGAAAAAGCGGTTGAATTGAAAGGAGCAAGTGCCTATTGGATGACGCGATTAAAAGCACAACTACAGGCAGCAAACGGCGACTTCAAAGGTGCCATTGAAACAGCAAAAATTTCAATTGAAGCAGCGGAAAAAGATGGAGACTCCAACTATGTTCGTATGAATCAAGCTTCCATTGAAGAATGGTCGAAGAAGAAATAAACGCTCCTTGTTAGAAAAATACCGTTACCATGTATGGTTGCACCTCATCATATTGATGTGGGGGTTTACCGGTATTTTAGGGAAACTGATTCAGTTAGATGCCATCATCATTGTTTGGTATCGGGTACTCATTGCATCCGGATTTCTAGCGCTGTATTTTCTATGGAAAGGTAAATCCTTTTCGATTCCCAGAAAGCACCTTTGGAAAGTACTTGTTGTCGGAATGATCGTTGCTGGACATTGGATGAGTTTTTATTACAGCATTCAATTATCCACTGCATCGCTTGGTATTTTATGTCTTTCCACCACCACTTTACATGTAACTTGGTTGGAACCGATTGTCATGAAGCGAAAATTTTCCTGGGTAGAGTTTCTATTTGGAATTTGTGTCATATTTGGCATTTACTTTGTCGCTAGTGATTTTAATGACCATGAAAAAACGGCGTTGTATTATGGTCTTTTTTCTGCGTTGCTGGCTGCTTTCTTTTCCGTTTTCAATGGTCGCATAGCACGTGATGTGGAATCCGCTCACATCACACTGTACGAATTATTGACAGGTGTACTATTCATTAGTGTGGTACTTTGGACGAGTGGTAAACTGACCATTCCCATGCTCAAAATGTCGCTTTCCGATGGACTTTGGCTCTTATTTCTCGGTGTTATTTGTACGTCATTTGCTTTTCTAATGACCATAGAAATCGTTAAAAAACTAGGGGCTTTTACGGTGTCATTGAGTATCAACCTAGAACCTGTATATACCATCATTCTGGCCATATTTATTCTGAAAGAGCATACCCTTTTGAATATGAACTTTTATATTGGTTCAATTGTCATTATACTGGTAGTTATTGCAAACGGTATCTACAAGCAACAACAATTAAAACGAAATCAAGAAATAATTTAAACATGGAATACACGAATTTAGGTAAATCTGGACTTCAGATTAGTCGGCTATCACTAGGCTCTTGGTTGACATTTGGTAAACAAATTGGGGATGATGTTGCCGAACGACTCATGGACATTGCCTATGAAAATGGCATTAATTTTTTTGATAACGCAGAAATATATGCTCGTGGGAAAAGTGAGGAAGTGATGGGTGCTATTTTGAAAAAGAAAAGCTGGTCACGTGATAGTTACATTGTCAGCAGTAAAGTTTTCTTTGGTGCAGGTGGACAATTACCCACACAGAAAGGATTAAGCCGAAAACATATCGTTGAGGCCTGCGAACAAGGTTTAAAACGCTTTCAATTGGATTATTTGGATTTGTTTTTATGCCACCGTCCAGATAAGCAAACACCAATTGAAGAAACGGTTTGGTCTATGCATCAGCTCATTATGCAGGGTAAAATATTGTATTGGGGAACCTCTGAATGGAGTGCACAGGAAATCATGGAGGCGCATATGTTTGCTAAACAAAATCATTTAATTGGTCCAATTGTGGAGCAACCAGAATACAACATGTTTGCACGTCAAAAAGTGGAAGTGGAATTTTCACAAATCTATAAAACAGTAGGATTAGGTACCACTATCTGGTCTCCATTAGCAAGCGGAATATTAAGTGGCAAATACAATCAGGATTTTCCAGACGATACCCGTCTTGGAATGGATGGAATGGATTGGTTAAAGGAAAAAAACCTCACTAGTGATCGCATTGCGGTAGTAAAGAAACTGAGTGCGCTTGCAGCTGATTTGGACATGACTCTTCCTGTTCTTGCCCTGGCTTGGTGTTTAAAAAATCCAAACGTTAGTACAGTTATTCTTGGTGCTAGTAAAGAATACCAACTTGTAGAAAACTTGAAGGCTTTGGAGGCGAAGGAAAAACTTAGTCCAGAAGTCATGGAAAAAATCGAATTGATACTAGCAAATAAACCCAGTCATCCTGATCATTAATAAACATTTATGAATGTTGGCTGTTACCCCTTTTAATCACTAATTTTGCAACGCAATTTTTCAGTAAGCATGATCGAAACAGATATTATCATTATTGGCGCTGGTCCCGTTGGACTTTTCACCGTATTTGAGGCCGGACTCTTGAAGTTAAGATGCCATTTAATTGATTCATTACCCCAAGCTGGTGGACAATGTTCAGAAATTTATCCGAAAAAACCCATTTACGACATCCCGGGTTTTCCTTCGATTCTAGCAGGTGAGTTAATTGATAATTTGATGGAACAAGCGGCTCCCTTTAAACCAGGTTTCACGCTTGGGGAAGCTGCTCTGTCGATTGAAAAAACATCCGATGAAAAATTCGTTGTAACTACGGTTAAAGGAACTCAACACATCGCTCCCATTGTGATGATTGCTGGCGGACTCGGTGTATTCGAACCCAGAAAACCACCTATTGATACCATTGTTGATTTTGAAGACAAAGGTGTTGAATACATCATCAAGGATCCAACGATTTATCAAGACAAGGTGTGTGTTATTGCTGGGGGTGGTGATTCTGCGCTTGACTGGTCGATCTACCTTGCGGAACGAAACATTGCTAAAAAAGTACATTTGGTTCACCGCAGTAGTTCGTTCCGAGGACACTTAGATTCAGTTCAAAAAGTCATCGACATGGCCGAATCAGGTCAAATTAATTTGATCACAGAAGCGGAAGTTACAGGGCTTTCAGGATCAGGGAAACTCGAAAGAGTTCATGTGACACACCAACGCGATGGTGAAATAGCGATTGATGCGGATCACTTCATTCCTCTATTTGGATTAAAACCAAGTCTTGGACCAATTGCCGATTGGGGACTAGAAATTGAAAAGAGTGCCATTAAAGTAAACACTTTGGATTATTCAACGAATATTCCAGGAATTTATGCGATCGGAGATGTCAATACGTATGAAAACAAATTAAAATTAATTCTTTGTTGTTTCCATGAAGGAACGCTCGCTGTTCAATCCGCATTTGCACGCATTCATCCTGAGAAGAAGAATGTGTTGAAGTATACCACCGTGAATGGTGTACAAGGATTTTAATGGACTTTTAATATTGCCTTGAAAAAACTAACTTTGTTCAGATGAATCGCTGGACTGTCAATTCCGTTGTTATACTTGGATTAGTTTCCATTTTCAGTATCCTATTGGTACAATTCGTATGGATGCGAAGTACGGTAGAGATGCAGGCAAAAAACATCGCCATTCAGGAAAAAGAGGATAGTTTAAATATGCGTGAGTTTTCTCAGCAAACGCATAATGCATTGCGTGATGTACTCAAACAAATTTCGCCAAATCAACCTGATCACACAGATTTATATGGAGCGATTAAGCAAGTTAAAAACAATCATTTTACGGTAGATTTTAACGAAGAAATACAGCCTTATTATCTCGAAACATTACTCAAAAAAGAACTATATCATCAGAACATACATCAAGATTTTGTTTACGGGATTTATGACTGCTTTACAGATTCCATCGTACTTGGAAACCTGATTAAATTCACCAAAGATTCTCTGTATGCCGATTCAAAACATGGGTTACCAGGACTAACGCCTGAATTCCTAAATCTGACGAAGGATGGTCATTATTTCACTGTGTATTTTCCCAATGTGAAATCAAAGCCTCTTGAAGCAGCTTCCTTCGTGTCTCCATGGGTTTATTTAAGCATCATCATTCTTTTTGTTATTGTATTCTTTGCCTTTAGCTTAGGCATCATCATTCGTCAGAAAAAGTTATCCGAAGTAAAAACGGATTTCATCAACAACATGACGCATGAATTGAAAACACCGATTTCAACCATTAGTCTTTCCAGTGAGATGTTATTGAGAATGGACTTTGACCAAAATAATCAGGAAAATATCCGCAAATATGCCAACATTATATACAAAGAAAATAAGCGGCTAGAAAATCAAGTAGAACGGGTATTGAATGTAGCGAAATTGGATAAAGATCAAGTGATTTTAGATAAGGAAGCGTTCAATGTGCACGAATTACTCAATGAAGTCAAGGAAAATTTCGAGTTCAACCAGACTGAAACAGGCGGAAACATCACCTTGAATTGCCATGCTGAAAAATTCGAAATTCAAGCAGATTCTGTTCACCTAACCAATGTTGTTTATAATTTGTTAGATAACGCCATTAAGTATTGTAGCGGGAAAGCGCAAATTACGGTGAATACA
>JBEEIV010000248.1:0-5318 GCA_041169645.1 Bacteroidota bacterium | reverse complement strand
AAATACACGGTGTTATTAAATACATTCACATTCGTGTTTGTTCCGGTTGATGCTAACATCAAACCACGTACACGTGCTGAACCAGCTGTCACTGTGTTTGAACCTGTCGGTGCCTTAATGTCCCCAATCACATTGTTGAAAATGTTATACTCTAAACCTGTTGAAGCTGAACCCACATACATTCCAGCTACAACTGCTGTTGTAGATGTATTCGTTGATGTAATGTTTTTAGATGTATTGTTTCGAATCGACCCACCGCCACCTAATAGGTAGTATGGGTAAACCGTCGTACCTGCGGATGAAATAGCAGAAGTGGAATTACCACTAATACTGAAATTCGAAGTTCCTGTGGCACAAGAAGCATAAATTCCATAATAAGTTCCTGTACCAGCATTTGTTAAATTGGTAATTGAATTATTATTGAACTGTGCGTTTGCAAAATTCATGTATGTATAAATCCCATAAATTAATGAGGAACCTGTTGTTTTATTTTGGTTAATGTTGGTAACAATGTTATTGTTCACCTGATGCACAGTTGATGCATATCCATAAACATACATTCCATAAAAAGTACATGCAGTACCAGTTCCGCTAATTGTGATATTAGAAACAGTATTGTTGTTGGCAATCCAATTGTAACCTGAAGTTAGGTAAATTGGATAAGTTGAGCCTCCTGTTGTACCAGTACGAGTAATATTTGTAACTATGTTACCGATTACATTAGAATTTAACGAAAGTCCTGATTTATAAATACCATAAATTGCACCGGTACCAGTTAATGTAGATGCCGAATAAGCAATATCATGTACGTTGTTATTATTAATGTTTAAAGTAGCTGGTGTTGCACCATTCGCATAAATACCGTAGAACGTACCAGTAGTTGCTGTCAAATAGGCTCCTGTAATGTTATTATTATTTACATCAATAGTATTGGTTGTTCCTCCAATTCCCAAAGCAATTTCAATTGCAGACAATTGCGAGGTTGTTCCTCCACCGTAAATTGAAATGACGTTATTGTTACAAGTAGCAGATGCTTCTGGAGAAGATGAATTTAAAAAGATCCCTCTTAACGTTGAAACATGGTTTACTCCAGAACCATTGTTGTTGTTTACTGTATTGTAAGAAACATTCAAGTTCCACTGACTATTTGCGAAAATACCAGTTGCTGGGTTGCTTGCTAATGCAGCACCACCGAAATTAACGATAGTGTTACCTGTTGAAGCATTTGAGCCTCCAATGTTATTATTCCAATCTCCAAGGTCTAAAGCTGGAGCCACTGCGGAGAACCCGATAAGAACGACTCCGGCATTTCCACCGTTAATTGTGTTGGAAATAATGGTGTTATTTGAGTTTGTTCCAGAAGCAGCTGTTGGTGTCAATGGTGCCGCAACAGAAGAAAGCGTATTTAAAATAGCAATTCCCATTGAACCATTGTGCCAAGGAGCAATTCCAGAAGCGTTATTTAATCTACTTAAACTAATTGTACAGTTTTTAATCGTATTAAACTGAGCTCCGTTAGTTACGCTAGCTTTTGTCAAGGCATATCCAAATTCCATTACTGTAGTAATGTCAAGATTCGCTGCGCTTTCTTGCAAGTCTAATCCATCGATTGTAATGTAGTCACCACCATCAATCACAAAGAAACCATCACCCGTAATTGTTGGGATCATATTTGTCCCTACATAGGCGATTAACTTTGGATTAACACCAGCACCACTTTTTTGAATGGTGATTGGATTCGCTGCTGTACCAGTAGCGGTTAATGTGATTTTACCCGTCAACGTTTCAGTGTAACCAGCAGGAACGTTCAACGTTACACCACCAGCACCTACTCCCTGAGTATTCACATCCGTTACAAAAGCTGCAACACTTGCATAGTCTGTTGGAATGGTTTTGATCCCCGACAACTGAGCAAAAAGCCCGTTGAAGAAGAAAACCATCGCCACTAATGCGAGATTTCTTAAACGTAATAGATTCGTAGAGTTACCCATAATAATAATTTTAGATTCGCAAATATATCATTTAATGTTTAAAAAACAAAGTACCTTTTTTTTTATCCTTCACTAAAAATTTATCCGATTGAAACATTGAGTATCTTTGACCGTACAAAAACGATTATATGACTCAGTCAAAGCGAACGGCATTAGTATGTGGAAGTACCCAAGGAATCGGGTTTTCAGTTGCTCAAAAACTTGCGAAAAATGGATTCGATGTGATCCTTCTGGCTCGAAATGAAGCTAAATTAAATGCCGCACTTGCACATTTAGATGTAAGTGAAGGACAACACCACCAGCTATTAGTAGCAGACTTCTCTCAACCAAATGACCTTAAATCGGTCATGGATACATTCCTTCAAAATGGAAAAAAGATTCATGTGTTGATCAACAATACCGGCGGACCTAAAGGCGGCTTGATTAAAGATGCTGCTCCTGAAGAATTTATTCAAACGTTCAACCAACACCTCATTTGTAACCACATTCTGATGCAAGCAGTGGTGCCAGGTATGATGGAAGCTGGTTTTGGTAGAATCATAAACATCATTTCAACTTCTGTTAAACAACCCTTGCCAAATCTAGGTGTATCGAATACCATCCGAGGAGCCGTTGCTAATTGGAGTAAAACATTAGCGGGTGAATTAGGTCAATACGGCATTACGGTCAATAATGTATTACCTGGCGCAACAAACACCTCGCGTCTCACAGAAATCGCCGGGGCAAAATCATTAAAAACAGGACAAAGTGTTTCTGAAATATTTGAAGAAATGGGCGGGGAAACCCCTATGAAACGTATTGCTGAACCTGAGGAGGTAGCTGCAGCTGTTTGCTTTCTTGCATCGGAGGATGCTTCCTACATCAATGGGATTAATTTACCTGTAGATGGCGGACGAACGAAGTGCCTATAGCTTGAGCACTTTTTACTGGCTATATATATAAGGTATACTGCTAATATCCTCTTTTGGCTAAATAAGACCGGTAAGCCATCAAGGATGGAAAGCCTATGAGTAAACATGCGGCCAAGAAATATCCTTTTGCAACCAAGTGAAAACCTTGAATATCTTGTAAGTCTTTTGGATCAATTCCCACCCCAATAAAATAAGACAAACTCAATTTTATGGGTAAAGCCAATTCTTTTGTTCCTTGCTGAACAATGATTTCTCCATCGAAAATCGTTATGTTAAAACAAAACAAGGGAATAGCAAAAACCAAAAAGGTGAGTAAAAAAACGTATCCTGGTTTTTTAAATATCGTCTGCATCATTCAACAAAATTAATGGATTTATCTATATTCGCCTTCGGAATTACGTTTTGACTAAAAAATTACATCTCGCGTACTTATGTACATCGCTTGGCTGGGGAGGATTGGAGATGAATCACCTCAAAAATGCGCTGTGGATGAAAAAAAGAGGATTCCAAATTACCATCGTTTGTACGCTCAATTCTCCGCTGCACAAGGCTTCTAAAGAATGTGGACTATCCATTATTGCCATTCGAAAACCATCGAAACACTATGCTTTTTTAAGCGCATTCATCCTGCAAAGGAAACTACGTTCAATGGGCTCGATGCATGTTTTTGTTCGCAGCTCTGCTGATTTGAGTCTGTCTGCAAGCATTTCCTTTTTTTCACGAAAAAAGGTTAAAATCCATTATTTTATGGAAATGATGTTTCACAAAAAGAAACGTCAGTTGTTTCGAACCGTTCGATACGCACAATTGAGTACTTGGGTCTGTTCGCTTGAATATATGCGGGCTTTTGTTCAAGATGCGACAAAATTAAATGCAAATAAGTTAAAAATCATTCCTTCTGGGCTTGATTTCAGTAAAGTATCTTACATAACCAAGAAAGAGTCACGAGCTTCCTTAAGGCTATCGGAAAAGAACGTTTATTTTGGCATGATTGGTCGAATCGACCGGAAAAAAAGGATTGAATTAGCCATTAAAGCATTGAAACTACTGGATGATTCAACTGTTCAATTATTGATTATTGGAGAAGAAACCCCTGATACGAGTGATACCTATTTGAATGAGTTGAAAAAGCTTATTTCTACATTAAATTTAGGTGATCAGGTACATTTTTTAGGATTCCAAAAAGACCCATCCCCTTTTTACCGAGCAATTGATGCACTTATCATGGCATCTGACTTCGAAACATTTGGAATGAGTACCATTGAATCTTTAGCTCATAACACCCCCGTTATAGCGAGTAACGCCGGTGGTTCACGCGAACTTTTGACGAAATTTCCTTTCGGTTCACTCTTCCATGCAGGCGATCATTTATCCTTATCTGAAGCAATGCGTCAACTTCCGAATTTTTCAGAACGACCGTTGAATCAACAGGGATTTACAAACATGTTTGACCATCACAATGTCTGTAAAATGATTGAAACTGACATACTAAGCAGCGAAAGCTAGCGTTAGTGAAGCGAAATCTCCTTAAATTCGTCACCTATGGACCTTTATTCTTCCAAACAGCGGTGGAAAGTCATTTTGATTTTCATTTCGATTCTCATCATTGGGGCTTCGCTGTTTGTTTCGAATCAAATGATTCAAAAAATTGCAGAACGCGAGCGATCGAAAGCAAAAGAATGGGCCGGTTCTTTGAAGAAAAAAGTAGAGTTAGTGGAATTAAGCGCGCGCATCTTTGCCTCTTTGAGGGAAAAAGAACGTGAAAAAATTGAATTGGTGGTTGCAGCTCAAAAAACGCTGCTAAATCCATCAGACATTTCCATGAATCAAGACCTCGCATTTACACTAAGCATCATCGAATCCAACAAAGACATTCCTGTCATCCTTTTGAATGATGATGGAACTGTTGCGCAATCTAGAAATGTTGAACCATTTCTTACAAAAGAGAAAAAACCAGTAGAAATCGAACAATTAGCCAAGAATTGGCAGAAAGAAGGACATGTTTTCACCATCAAGGTTTTTGGGGATATGCAAATGTCCTTTATCTATGGTGAATCGCCAGAATATCTGCGTTTACAACGGCAAAGTGACTCGTTGATTTCATCTTTTAATCAAGATATCGGCAAACAATCCAATTTGATTCCTGTTGTGTTGTACGATACTAGGTCTAAAATAGTCATTTCCAGTAATTTATCAAAAAAGGAGCTTCAGCCTCAAAACCTATCTAAAACATTGGCGGAATTGCAAGCACAAAACAATCCGATTCTCCTCAATTTTGGTAAAGGGGAAAAACTCCTCTACTTTAGTGATAGTCCAGAAGTTAAACAATTAATTTGGCTCCCATACATCGAATTTGGCGTAGTCGCATTAATTGTGATCATTGGTTATTTACTGTTCTCAACGTACAGAAAAGCAG
>JBEEIV010000247.1:0-3669 GCA_041169645.1 Bacteroidota bacterium | reverse complement strand
GCTGCCTTATTTGCGATTGACGAAGTGTTTGACGAGCGCGAAACAAAAATACCCATCATGGTCTCTGGAACCATAACCGATCAAAGTGGTAGAACCTTAACTGGTCAAACAACGGAAGCTTTTTTGATTTCACTTTCACACATGCCCTTGCTGTCCATTGGACTAAATTGTGCTTTGGGCGCATCCATGATGCGACCATATTTGCAAATCCTGAATGAAAAATCAACGTTTGCCGTAAGTGCGCATCCAAATGCTGGACTTCCTAATGAATTTGGTCAATACGACGAAACTCCACACATGATGGCTCAACAAATTCGCACTTTTTTAGAAGAGGGGTTAGTGAATATTGTAGGCGGCTGCTGTGGAACCACTCCAGATCACATTCGTGCCATAGCTGAAATTGCCAAACAATTTTCCCCGCGACAAATTCCTAATTTCTAAATCCATTTAAGCCTTTAAAAATGACACCTACATTAAAATTATCTGGATTAGAGCCCTTGATTGTCAGCCCGGAAAGCAACTTTGTAAACATCGGTGAACGAACAAATGTTACTGGTTCGCGCGCATTCCTTCGCATGATTCAAGAAGGTGATTTCGACGCTGCACTTGCCGTTGCTCGCGAACAAGTTGAAGGCGGGGCTCAAATCATTGACATCAACATGGACGAAGGAATGATCGATGGGAAAGAATCCATGATTCGTTTTTTAAATCTGATTGCATCTGAGCCGGATATTGCACGCGTACCCATCATGATTGATTCATCCAAGTGGGAAATCATTGAAGCAGGATTGAAATGCATTCAAGGAAAAGGGGTGGTAAATTCCATTTCATTAAAAGAAGGTGAAGCAGCTTTCATTTCGCAAGCCAAAAAGATCAAACGCTATGGTGCAGCGGTTATTGTGATGGCATTTGATGAAAATGGACAAGCGGACAGCTACGAAAGACGCATTGAAATTTGTCAACGTTCCTACCAAATTTTAACACAAACCGTTGGGTTTCCTTGCGAAGACATCATATTTGACCCGAATATTTTTCCAGTTGCTACGGGAATGGAAGAGCATAACAACAACGCATTAGATTTCTTCCGCGCAACAAAATGGATCCGAGAAAATCTACCTGGAGCACACGTTAGTGGCGGCGTATCGAATGTTTCTTTTTCCTTTCGTGGAAATAATAAAGTGCGCGAGGCAATGCACTCGGCATTTTTATACCATGCGATTGCGAATGGAATGGATATGGGAATTGTAAATCCCAGTATGCTCGAAGTATACTCAGACATTGATGCAACGTTACTCACTTATGTTGAGGATGTCCTTTTGAACCGTCGTCCTGACGCTACAGAACGTTTACTAGAACTTGCAGAAACGGTCAAAGGTGATGGAAAGAAAAAAGAAATCGATTTATCTTGGCGAGAAGCCGATGTTAAAGAACGTCTTTCTTATGCACTTGTCAAAGGAATCGTTGAATTCATTGACGAAGACGTTGAAGCGTGTCGACATTTGTATGCGCGTCCCATCGAAGTCATTGAAGGTCCCCTCATGGATGGAATGAATACCGTAGGTGATTTATTTGGAAGCGGAAAAATGTTTCTGCCTCAAGTTGTGAAATCTGCGCGCGTAATGAAAAAAGCGGTAGCTTATTTATTGCCATACATTGAGGCAGAAAAAGATGGGAAGAGTTCGTTTGCTGGAAAAATACTCATGGCAACGGTGAAGGGTGATGTTCACGATATTGGAAAAAACATCGTGGGAGTCGTTCTTGCCTGCAACAATTACGAAGTCATCGATTTAGGCGTGATGGTACCAGCAGAGAAAATCATTCAAAAAGCTGTTGAAGAAAACGTCGATGTCATTGGTTTAAGTGGCCTAATCACACCAAGTTTGGATGAAATGGTGCACCTTGCTAAAGAAATGGAACGTGCAGGACTGAACATACCACTCCTTATTGGAGGAGCAACTACATCCAAGGTGCATACGGCTGTAAAAATTGACCCATTTTACCATTCCGGTCAGGCAGTCCATGTGTTAGATGCCTCTCGATCCGTAACCGTAGTGGAAAGTCTACTAGGTGCAAAAAAAGCTGCATTTATCGAAAACTTGAAAGAGGAATATAGTCGCGTACGAACGCATCACGAAAAACACCGAGCGGCCAAGGAGTTTCTTTCGTTAGCCGATGCGCGAGCAAATAAACTCACGCTTGCTTTTAATGAGGAAACCATTGCCAAACCGATGAAACCGGGTGTTCACTCTTTGGAAGTTTCACTGGATGAGCTCGTTCCATACATCGACTGGACTCCTTTTTTCCAAACCTGGGAATTGCATGGTAAATTTCCGGCTATTTTAAGTGACGCTGTCGTAGGAATAGAGGCAACAAAATTATTCGGAGACGCTCAAGTCATGCTCGACTCAATGGTCAAAGAATCTTGGATTAAAGCCAAAGCTATTTTCGGATTGTTTCCAGCAAATAGTGTGGATGACGACATTGAAATTTGGAAGGATAACCAAAGCTACATTCAACGAACACTCCGGCAACAAACGAAAAAAGCGAGTGGTCAAGCAAACGTGGCACTGTCCGATTTTATCGCTCCAAAATCCGCTGATATTCAAGATTACATTGGGGCATTCGTTGTCACAACGGGTATTGGATTAGATGAACACATTGAACGCTTTGAAGCAGATCATGACGACTACAGTTCCATCATGGTAAAAGCACTTGCTGACCGTTTTGCTGAAGCTTTGGCAGAATACCTACATCAACTTGTCCGAGAAGATTTTTGGGGATATGAAGCAAGGCATTCCTATAGTCAGGAAGAATTGATTCAAGAAAAATACCGAGGAATTCGTCCTGCTCCGGGTTATCCTGCATGTCCGGATCACCTCGAAAAGCATACTATTTTTGATTTGTTAGAGGCAGAGGGAAAATTAGGTGTGACTTTGACCGAAAGTTTAGCCATGAGTCCTGCGTCTTCTGTCAGTGGATGGTACTTTGCGCATCCTGATGCACGGTATTTTGGTTTAGGAAAAATTACAGAGGAACAAGTTCAAGACATCGCGCAGCGAAAAAACGAAACATATGATGCCATTTCTAGGTGGTACTCGTCTGTTCTTGCTTAAGACTCTTCTTGCTCAAACACCGCATCAACGGAGTGTGGCCCTTGAAGTGCAGCTTGAACAGCTAATTCATCACAGCGCTCGTTTTCCGGATGTCCCGCATGTCCTTTGACCCAAACAAATTTAATCTTGAATCGGCTATGAACTTTTAAATAACGTAGCCACAAATCTTTGTTTTTTTTATCCTTAAAGTTCTTTTTTACCCAGCCAAAAACCCATCCTTTAGTGATGGAATCTATGACATATTTGGAGTCGGAGTATACCGTAACCGGATATTTCTCTGTTTTAATATTTTCCAACGCAGCGCAAACAGCCATAAGCTCCATTCGGTTATTGGTCGTTTTCCGAAATCCTTGCGAAAGTTCTTTCCGTTGACTTCCAAATTGTAAAATGGCCCCATAACCACCTGGACCGGGATTACCCCTTGAGGAACCATCTGTAAATACCTTGATTTCCGACATTATTTTTTATTGTATTTCCAATGCAATGATTTATGCTCAAGAAGATTTTCCATCATTGTCTGAATGCGTTTCGTTTTTGTTTGATCCGTTTTTGCTTC
>JBEEIV010000246.1:0-7680 GCA_041169645.1 Bacteroidota bacterium | reverse complement strand
TTTCGTGCTCGCTTCAGTCAAATATGCTAAAACAGATGCTTCTTCGCTTACAAGGTAAGATTTTAATTTAGGGATTTTGATCAACGAATCTTTCGAAGTCACGTAAATGCATAAACTATCTTTTGGCCATTTTTTTCGATCTATTTTATTTAACTCGCATGTGCGCAATGTATCAAATCCAGGTGTAAGTTTCCAAGCGATGAACTGTCCATTTGGATCTAGTTTCGCATCTTTTCCACGCAACAGCGAATCGTGCTTTCCGGTTGTAGGTTCATACCAATGAATGCATCCATCACCAACTAAAGGATTTATCTCAAAAGTAATCCATGTTCCATTCGCGCTAAACTGTTGTTTTTCAACACGTTTCCATTCTTTGTATGCGGTATGATCTAAGGCTTTTTTTTGCCCCCAACTGTAGGATACAACGAATAGGACAAGCGTAAGTAAGTTAATTTTCATTTTTTGAATGTGATTTTGAGGTCAAGTAAACACCCGTAAAGATAACGAACATATAGAGAATTTTCTCGGACGTGATGGTTCCTCGGTAATCAGCTGACCAGCCAATTAAGGCAAATAGAAAGGTGAATAACATGACCATGACAGGCTGTGTATAAATGTAGGCGCTCGAAATGGTCGCACTGAGGTATTTCAAACCAAAGATGGTCAATAAATAAGTAAAAAAGGTAACGCCAATCACCACATAAACAATTTTCCACCAAATTTCTGTGGGAATTCTGTTAAAATCAGTTTGACTTAATTCACTTAAAGTAGGAGGGTAGAGCAATACGAACATGAGCCCAAAAGAGAATACCCAAGTAATGACTTGAATCGGACTATATTTTTGCATTAATGGTTTGGCAATCACGAGGTAAACGGCATAACTAAAAGCATTTAAAAATAAGAACAGGTCTCCTAGGCGGGAATCACCTACGTGAGAGGAAGCTTTGAGTGTCAATAAAATGGCACCGACGGCTCCCAATGATATTCCCGTTACCTTGAATGCAGTCAAGCGTTCCTTCAATAGAAAAAAGGATAGAATAACGACCATGATCGGGTTTAAAGCCATGATGATCCCCGAATTAATCGCAGAAGAAAGGTTTAATCCATGAAAGAAAAACAGTTGATTGATTGCGACACCGAAGAGTCCACATAAGGCAATTAAGGGAATATCTTTTCGCTCCAATTTTTGTCTCTTGGTCATGCTTAATATCAGCCAGAACAACAGTGTAGCACCCACAATTCGAAATAAAATAAATACGCTCGGAGACAAATAGTGAGGCATCACACCTTTTGCTAAGACATGACTTGCGCCATACAGAACATTCACAACGAAAAGTGCCAAGTGAGCTTGGAGAATTTTTTGTTTCATTTAGCGAAGAAATTCCATCTGGATTTTAAGACAGTCGAACGAAAGTCATCTAACTTTTCGGTAATGTTTTGTTGGGCAAATTTGGCAAATAATTTTGCCGTCCCTTTTCCTTGTTTGTAATCCATTTCATCTGCAAAAATGGGAATCAGTGCCAAGAATGTAATGGTCTTAGCACCCATATTTATCGGAGCCAACTCTTTTTCCAACTCGTTAGGGTTGGAAAGGATGAAGTGATTTTGTTTCATGCCATCGGAAATTTGTTTGAATTCCCTTCCTGTTGGTAAGGTGTGTCCATGTCCCAGCCATGTATCAGTTGAAATGACGTAATTTTTCAATTTCTTCAACCAGTCAAAAACCCAATTCATGTTTGCATTGGAAGCATCTGTCAAATCCCAATAACTGGGAAGAAGCACGAACAATTCTTTCCATTCCTCTCCCAAATGTTTTTCATGTACCTTCATTTTGTGTTCAGACAATCCACAAGTCATCAGAATGCGAAGTTCCTTTGAACCGGGCAGTGTAATTAAATAAAATGAATCATCTAGACGATTAAGGCATTCAACCTGACTTGAACCAAATCGTTCTTGAAGTGCATGTAATAGGTTTTGCATCGTACAAATATAAGGATTCAAAGAGCTAATGTGCTATTGTTTTTCGAGGATTTATGGAAGAGATGTCTCACTGTTTCGAAGTAAAGCATCGTCCAAAAATGGGATCAATTGAATTAGATCACACGAAACGCCTCTTTCAATTCGCCCGTTCCTTTTGAGATAAAACTGGATCGCTCGAAGGGAAATGAAAGTTGGATGTATGCGCAGGTTTTCATATGTAATTCTTGGTCAGTCAGGTATGATATTAAATTCGATAATCCTTCGTTATGACCAATCACAAGAACATCTTCCGTGGTATCTTTTTCATTGATGAACCTCAATATTTCATTGGCAGAAGCAAGGTATAAGGCATCATGATAGGTAATGAATGAAGTTGGAAAGAGGGAAGAAATGTGGCTAAGTGTTTGTCTTGTGCGCACGGCAGATGAACAGTAAATATGTGGAATGTCCAATTGTTTTGAACCGATAAATGCTCGAAATTCTTCCAATTGTTCAAGGCCACGGACCAATAATTCTCGGTCAAAATCCCGCCCAGTTGGACTTTTTTGATTGGTTTTTGCGTGACGTAAGAAATGAATGTTCACGAGTATTATTCAATTGTGTTAGTTCGTACCGTACATTTTCTGATAATATTCTTGGTATGCCCCACTTGTTACTTGGTTCACCCAAGATTCGTTAGCAAGGTACCAATCAACGGTTTTCGAAAGTCCCTCTTCAAATGAGATAGAAGGCTTCCAACCGAGTTCTTTTTCTAGTTTTGATGCGTCAATGGCGTACCTCTTGTCGTGTCCCGCGCGGTCTTGAACGAAAGTGATGAGTTTTTCGGATTCACCCTTTGGACGACCAAGTTTTTGATCCATTAAGCTACATAAGTATTTAACGAGTTCAATGTTCGTCCATTCATTTAACCCACCTACGTTGTACGATTCACCAATGCTACCTTTGTGGAAGATGACATCGATCGCGCTTGCATGATCTTCCACCCAAAGCCAATCTCGAATATTTTCACCTTTCCCGTATACAGGCAGTGGTTTCAAGTGCTGAATATTGTGAATCATCAACGGTATCAGTTTTTCTGGAAAATGATGACTACCGTAGTTATTGGAGCAGTTAGAGAGTTTAATCGGAAGACCATACGTATGGAAAAAAGCCTTAATGAAATGATCGGAAGCAGCTTTTGACGCGGAATAGGGACTCCTTGGGTCATAGGGAGTATTTTCTGTAAAAAATCCTTCATCACCTAAACTACCATAGACCTCATCCGTAGAAACGTGGTGAAATACATGGTTTTCAACATTCCCTTTCCATGCCTCTTTCGCAGCTTGCAATAAATTCACTGTACCAACCACATTAGTCATGACAAAATCCATTGGTCCTTCAATCGAACGGTCAACGTGCGATTCCGCGGCCAAATGAATGACATCTGTGATGTGGTATTTCTTGAAAATATGTTGAATGGCCTGAGCATCTACGATGTCGGCGCGTTCAAATTGATAATTCGGAAGATTACATACATCTTCAATGTTTGCGAGATTCCCTGCATAGGTCAATTTGTCTAAATTGACAATGAAATAATTCGGGTATTTTTTCACAAATCGACGAACGACATGCGAACCGATAAAACCTGCTCCACCTGTAATTAGAATTGTTTTTTCCATTTGATTCATGAGTTATCGCTGTATGCACATTTCTTAGAGGGACCAATACGTTAAATCCTTTATTTTTCCTCGGTAAATTCCTTTGACATCCACGAATACACCATTTCCGTCTTTTAAAAGGGATTTGAAGTATTGCTCATCAAAAAGAGCATATTCTTTGTGATTAACAGCCATGATGATGGCATCGTAATCGTTTCGTATGTTGGATGTCAAGCTCACACCATATTCATGCTCCATTTCACTTGAATCTGCGTGTGGATCCATCACATCCACATTGATTTGAAAAGATTTTAATTCGTTGATCACATCGATCACCTTTGAATTACGGATGTCGCTTACATTTTCTTTAAAGGTTGCACCCATGACCAATACATGTGCTTCCTGGATCATTTTTCCTTGTGCAATGATTTTTTTTGCTGTTTGTTTACCGATGTAAAAACCCATGGAGTCATTTACGTATCGACCAGAATTGATGACTTTGGAATGGTAGCCAAGTTGCATGGCTTTGTGCACTAAATAATACGGATCAACACCGATGCAATGTCCACCGACCAATCCAGGATAAAACTTCAAGAAATTCCATTTCGTTCCTGCAGCCTCAAGCACGTCAAACGTGTTAATTCCCATTTTATTGAAGATAATGGATAATTCATTGACCAAAGAAATGTTCACATCCCGTTGGGTATTTTCAACGATTTTTGCTGCTTCCGCAACTTTGATGCTCGTGGCACGGTGAACACCTGCGGCAACAACTAATTCATATGTTTTAGCGATTTGATCCAGGGATTCTTCATCACATCCGGAAACGATTTTAATGACATTTTGAAGCGTATGTTCTTTGTCCCCCGGGTTGATGCGTTCTGGAGAGTATCCAACTTTAAAATCTTCCGGAAATTTCAATCCAGATTCCGCCTCCAAAATGGGAATGCAATCCTCTTCTGTACAGCCAGGATAAACGGTGGATTCGAAAACAACATAATCTCCTTTTTTCAGCACTTTACCAACCGTTCTACTCGCGCCTTGTAAGGGCTTTAGGTCGGGTAAATTCGTGTCGTCGATTGGTGTTGGTACAGCAACGATGAAAAATTTTACATCCGCTAAATCTGCGGTATTCGAAGTGAATTCAATGTCTTTTCCTTGAAATTCACTGGTGGATAATTCGCGACTAGGATCGATTCCGTTTCGCATTAAATCTACCCTTTTCTCATTGATGTCGAAACCAACTACTTTGACGGTTTTAGCAAATTCTAAAGCAATGGGCAAACCAACGTATCCTAGTCCGACTAGTGCTAATTTTGCTTCTTTTTTTATGAGTTGGTCGTAAATCATTTCGTTCATTCAAATTAATTTTTCAGGAAAGAAAACTAAGCATTTTGCCCATCCCTTACCTTATAAATGCGTTCTATTATTTCCACTACTTTCATTCCTTCTAAAGCATTGGTAGTGGGTGAAGTCCTACCTTTCAGCGTGTCGATTACGTTGGTAATCACGTAATTATGGTTTGCTGCGGATCCTTTGTAAGGACCATAATCATTTCCGGGGTTCGTTGGTGCTAACTCGGGCATTTCATAGTCTTTAATGTTGCACACTTCTACTTCGTTCATGTATTGTCCACCAATTTTCACAGAACCATTTTGTCCAATGATGGTCATGGATGATTCCAAATTTTGATTAGCCACCGAAGTAGAATAATTTAAAGACCCCATTCCACCGTTAACAAAATCGAAACTAACAAAGCCTGAGTCTTCGAAATCCGTATAATTGGCATGATTAAAATCGGCAAATTTCCCTTGTATGTTATCAATGTCACCGAATAGCCAATACATAATATCAATAAAATGACTGAATTGGGTAAACAAGGTTCCTCCATCCAAATCTTTTGTGCCTTTCCATCCGCCTGCTTTGTAATAACGTTCATCACGGTTCCAATAACAATTTAATTGAACCATGTAGATTTCTCCAAGGATTCCATCATTCACCACTTTTTTAATCCATTCAGATGGTGGTGAATAGCGATTTTGCATGACGCAAAAAACCTGCTTAGAAACTTGTAAGGATTTGTAGATGATTTTTTCACAGCTATCTTTGCTCAAGCCCATCGGTTTTTCGCACACCACGTGTTTTTTATGTTCCAAAGCTAACAGTGCTTGTTCGGCATGCAACCCATTTGGTGTACACACGTTAAGAACATCGAATTCAAGTCCACTTTGAAAAAGTTCCTCCATTGTTTGAAAAAAGGGAACATTAAAGTCGCTAGCTTGACATGCTTCTTTTCCACGAACATCCACCATTGCCACAAGTTCACCCTCTTTATCGCGACGGATCATTTCCGCATGACGTTTCCCGATGTGTCCTGCGCCAATAACGGCAAATTTAATTTTTGACATACCTCTTTTTTAAGCGTTTGTTTCCTCTTGGGAAACCATTAATTTATCACATTTTCCTTCTTTCAAAAGGTATTTTTGACCAGATTCTGGACAAATGGCACATCCTTTTTCATCAAAATTCAATCGATGACCATATTCCGACATCCATCCAATTTGTCGCGCAGGATTACCAACAACAAGTGCATAGTCTGGAACCGTTTTAGTCACCACGGCACCTGCACCTATAAAGGCATAGCGGCCAATATCATGTCCACAAACAATCGTAGCATTTGCACCAATACTGGCACCTTTTTTTACGATTGTTTTGGTGTAACTATCTCGGCGATTGATGGCACTTCTTGGGTTCATCACATTTGTGAAAACCATCGATGGACCTAAGAAAACATCGTCTTCGCAAATTACGCCGGTATAGATCGAAACATTGTTTTGAATTTTCACATTTTTCCCTAAGATGACCTCAGGTGAAATCACAACATTTTGACCAATGTTACAGCCATCTCCGATTTGGCAATGAGGCATGATATGCGAAAAGTGCCAAATTTTCGTCCCTTCGCCAATCTGGCATCCCTCGTCAATTACGGCGGTTTCGTGTGCGAAATAGTTCATTTACTTCGTTATGTAGTTATCAAAATTTTGATGATCGGTTTCCATTAACTCTTCTTGGGTCAACTGTTGAAAATAGGCGTAAGTCCTTTTCAGTCCTTCACTTCGATCAATTTTCGGTTCCCAATGCAGTAATTGCCGCGCCTTGCTAATGTCAGGTTGCCGTTGTTTTGGATCGTCGACGGGTAAATCTTTGTAAATCACTTTTTGCGTGGTTCCTGTTAAAGCGATAATTTCTTCGGCAAATTGTGCGATCGTAATTTCAGATGGATTTCCAATATTCACAGGGTAAGGATAATCACTCATCAATAAACGAACAATACCTTCCACTAAATCATCCACATAACAAAAGGAACGCGTTTGAGATCCGTCACCAAAAATGGTAAGGTCTTCCCCTCTAAGCGCCTGACCAATAAATGCGGGCAAAACACGTCCGTCATTCAAGCGCATGCGTGGACCGTAGGTATTAAAAATACGAACAATTCGTGTCTCTAGTCCGTGGAAATTGTGATAAGCCATTGTCATAGCTTCTTGAAATCTTTTTGCTTCATCATAAACCCCACGTGGTCCAACTGGGTTCACATTTCCCCAATAATCTTCCGTTTGTGGATGAACCGTTGGATCACCGTACACTTCTGAAGTAGAAGCAATGATTAGTCTTGCTCCCTTTGCTTTGGCTAGACCGAGGCAATTATGGATCCCCAAAGAACCCACTTTCAACGTTTGAATGGGAATTTTTAGGTAATCAATTGGACTTGCTGGAGAGGCAAAATGTAAAATATAATCCAGTTCACCTGGAACATGAATGAATTTGGATACATCGTGATTGTAAAATTCAAATTGTTCAAGGTGAAATAAATGTTCTATGTTTTTCAAACGACCCGTGATGAGGTTATCCATTGCCATGACATGGTATCCATCTCGGATAAATCGGTCACATAAGTGTGATCCTAAAAATCCAGCAGCTCCGGTGATTAGTACACGTTTCATTTGTTGTTGTCAATTAAATTTCGACCAATACTCGAATAAAAGAAACCTTTTTCGTTCATTTC
>JBEEIV010000245.1:0-5265 GCA_041169645.1 Bacteroidota bacterium | reverse complement strand
AAAGAAACAAGTTCGAAACGGTTCCAATGTTTTGCGCGTCCCGACCAACCGAAAGCAAGAATGGAATACATTTTCTTAGATAATGGTTTTTTCGCACGGTCACGAATGGTTGCGAAATCTGGAATCAAACCAATGTACCAGAACACTAAGGATACCGATAAATACGTCGAAATCGCAAATACGTCCCAAAGTAACGGGGAATTAAAGTTCACCCAAAGCGATCCAAATTGATTTGGCAATGGCAATACCCAATATCCAACCCAAAGGCGCCCCATGTGAATCAATGGAAACAATCCAGCCATGAATACTGCGAAGATGGTCATCGCTTCTGCTGAACGGTTAATCGCCATTCTCCATTTTTGACGGAACAATAAAAGTACTGCAGAGATTAATGTTCCCGCGTGACCAATACCTACCCACCATACGAAGTTCGTGATATCCCACGCCCAACCAATGGTTTTGTTTAGTCCCCAAACACCAATACCTGTTCCTAACAAGTAACAAATACTGCCGACACCGTACAGACCAATGATTAATGCAATCCCAAAAAGTGTATACCACATCTTAGGTGCTTTGTCCTCAATTGGACGACAAACATCCTCTGTAATATCATGATAAGTCTTATGACCTAAAATGAGGGGTTCTCTGATTGCTGCTTCCTTTTGCATTTCAGTTGTTTAAATTATTAATGTTGTTTTTTGCCGTGATGAGCTACTACTTGCAAATCACTTAACAAGCTATTTTCTTCATTTCGTACTTTCACCTGGTACCAAACATTTGGTTTTACACCAACTTCTTCCAAGGCTTGGTAAGCACGTTTATCTTCAGATTTTGAACGAATCATTGATTTCAAGTCATTCCAATCTCCTACAGTAATTGCGTTCGTTGGACAAGAATCTGAACAAGCTGTTGCGAATTCTCCATCTGCAATAACCCTAGCTTCTTTCTTAGCAGCTAACTTAGTAGATTGAATGCGTTGAACACACAATGAACATTTTTCCATCACTCCTCGTGTACGAACCGTTACGTCTGGGTTTAATACCATACGTCCTAAGTCGTCTTGCGCAGGATTGACTTCCGTAAATTTCTTGTAAGCCGGGTAATTGAACCAGTTAAAACGACGTACTTTGTACGGACAGTTGTTTGCACAATACCTTGTTCCGATACAACGGTTATAAGCCATTTGATTTAATCCTTCATTACTGTGTGTTGTTGCTGCAACCGGACAAACCGTTTCACACGGAGCATGGTTACAGTGGTGACACATTAAAGGCATGTGAACAACTTTCGGATTTTCAGCAGCATATTCTGCCTTATCGAAAGAGAATGTTTCTTTATTTTTTCTTGTACCAACAGCCGCTTCTTCATCTGATGCAAAGTAACGGTCTACGCGCAACCAGTGCATTTCACGACCTCTTCTTACCTCATCTTTTCCAACAACTGGAACATTGTTTTCAGATTGACATGCAATTAAACATGTACCACATCCGATACAAGATGAAAGATCGATGCTGATACCCCAACGGTGACCAATTTTTTCTACTGGATGAGCATCCCATAAATCAAATTCAGAAATTGGAGCTTCCACGTGATTCCCGTGAGCATCTAATTTTTGTAAGGTATGAGCAGGATTGTACGCTTCTTTATCGTTGTTTTGATAAATTCCTAAAGTTGTTTCACGAACGATGGAATGACGTCCCATCACCGTGTGATGAATTTGAGTTGCTGCGATTGGGTAAATTCCTTCAACCGAACCTACAGTAGCTGCTCCAGAATATTCAAAAGTAGTTCCACTTGAAACAAGTGCAAAGACATTCGCTCCAATTGGTTTGCGGTTTCCAGCTTCTGATAATTCATATCCGCCATATTCCTTTGTTTGGAATGCAGCTCTACCAATTTTCTCACCATTCGCACCACGGCCATATCCCAAAGCAATACCAATTGTTTTAAGGGCTTGACCTGGTAATGGGTAAACTGGAAGGGTAACACTTTTTCCATTAACCTCAACCGTAGTTAAGTTCAGTCCATGTTCCTGATCATAAGTTGTTACAAAACCTTTCGCTTTCATATCAACTGGATTCATGGTAATATAGTTGTCCCACGTAACTTTCGTAATTGGATCTGGTAACTCTTGCAACCAAGGATTGTTTGCATGAACACCTGTACCGATTCCAGCTTTCTGATAGAAGGAAACTTCCCAGTCAGCTGATTTTGGCAATGCACCAATTTTTGCATCCGTGTATACCAATGTACTTGGGATAAGCGCTTGTGACATGGCACTATTGTGAACAGCCATTGCAAAATCCGAAGTAGGGAATTTCGTTGTAAACGTTGCTTTGATGTAATCGTAAGCTACAGAAGAATCTTTTCCTCCTCGTTTCGCATTTCCATTCCAAACCAATAATGATTCCAATGCGGAAGCAGTACCGTCACTTAAAGGACGTATCGTTGGTTGAGACAATGCGTATTCGCTGGCTTTCGCTTCAAAGTCAGCCCAAGATTCCAATGCGTGGAAACCAGGACAAACATAAGAACAAAGTGAAGCCGTTTCATCTGCATATGATGAAATCGCAACAGATGTTTTGATTTTTTTCAATCCCTTAGCAAAGGCATCGCCATTTGGCAAGGTATATACTGGATTAACGTCCATCATCAATAATACATCAGGACCATTTCCAGCAACAACATCCTTAACCAACTTCGCCACTTTGGAATCTTCCGATTGGAAGAGATTAACTGGATTGGATAAATCGATGGTTGTGCCGTAAGTCTGCAACAAGTTGTTCAATTTGTTTGTCAACTGTTGAACACCAATATTATTTGATCCAGAAACAACCAAAGATTCTTTTCTCGATTTTTTTAGTGCTTTAATGGCCTCATCAGCAGCTGCTTTAGCAGATGGATTAATTTCCGTAGACACCCCTGGATTGCCACCTAAACCTTTAATTAAGTACGCCAATACAGCAGCTTGTTCAGAAGGTTTAATCATTCCACGGTAATCTGCGTTTGACCCAGTAACCGAAAGAACTGTTTCAAATTGAATGTGCTTTGACATCCATTTTCCATCAGGATTTCTTGTCGCAGCATATTGTCCAGTATATTCCGTTGATAACAACCAAGAATTTAAGAAGTCTGCATCAACTGATACAATCGTCTTAGCTTTCGAGAAATCATAACTCGGAATGATTCTAGCTCCAAAATTTGCCATGTTTGCTTCACGCATTCCTGCATAAGAAACCGCATCATATTGAATGTGTTGGAATTTGCTTCCTGTTTCACCATTCAAGCTTGTTGACATTTCTGCAATTGCGCGTTTTACCGATGGACTAATTACCGTATTGGTTAATAAGGTAACTGACTTCGCTGATTTCAATGCCGATGAAATCGCTTTATCAATGGAAGACCAGCTTGCCACTTTACTACCGGCAGTTGGAAATTTCAAACGTTCAGAATCGTACAAGCCCAAAACTGAGGCTACAATTTGCGGATTAACTCCACCTTTTGTAAAACCAAAGTCTTTGTTTCCTTTGATGAATATAGGACGAGCCTCACGTGTTTTCACCAAGATACTTGCATATGAATTCCCGTCATAATACGTACTAGTATACCATGTTGGCATACCAGGTGTTACGTCTTCCGGCTTATTCACGTAAGGAACAACTTTCGTTACAGGTGCCTCACATGCTGCAAGCGTCGCCGCAGCTACAGAGAAACCTAAAAACTTAAGGAAATCCCTTCTTGCTGTAGAAGTTTCACTTAATTTATCATCAGATAAAAATTCCTCAATCGTTTGTTGATTCGGAAATTCTTGTTCTTTGTGCTTAATGAATTCAGGAGTCTCCTTTAATTCCTCAAGTCCTTTCCAATATTTTCTAGTCATTCCCATAGTCTTTTCTTCGACAAGAATATTATTAATTTATTAATAGTGGCATTTAGCACATTCCCAACCACCAAGTTCGCTCACAGAAACTTTTCCGTCTTGATAATACTTTTTATAAAGAGCTGGATCTTTTTTCAAGCGACGGTGGATTTCATCGTAGTATGCATTTTTACCATTTCCGATGGTTACATCTTTTTTACCGTGACACTCAATACACCATCCCATGGTGAGTGTAGATTTGGTCAACTTAACGTTTCCTTCGATTTTGTTTAGTTCCTCAACTGGTTGAACCTTTGCCGCCTCGTTCATTGTTGTCATGTCTCCGTGACATTGCTTACAATCCACACCTCCAACAACAACGTGTTGAGAGTGATTGAAATAAACGTGATCAGGTAAAACGTGTACTTTGTTCCAAACAATTGGGTTGGTTTTTCCTGTGTACTTACCTGCTCCTGCTGGATTCCATCCTGCTGCTGCATATATTTTCTTGATTTCTCCAGCAAACGGTTTTCCTTCACCATTGATTTGTTTGTGACAGTTCATACAAACGTTTACAGAAGGAATTCCGGCTGATTTCGATTTGGTAACCGAATTGTGGCAATATTTACAATCGATGCCATTCACACCTGCGTGACGATCATGTGGGAATGCGATTGGCTGCGAAGGTTGGTAATCTTCCATCACATTAATTCGGTATAAACCTTGGAATAACACCACGATAATTGAAATCACTGTTACCAATGAACCTAGTCCAACCCAAAGTCTGTATTTCCATGCAATTGAGCGAAGCTCTTCACCGTAAGTTAATTTCTCTTGAGATTCAGGATTATCTGAAGTAGCAATTTTTAATTGACGACGAACACCGCCAACAGCCAGAATGATTACGATGAAAATAACACCCATTACGATCCAAATCCACCCAACGGAACCTTCTTCCTCTTCACCCTCTTCGTTTGGACTTTTAGGATCATTCGGGTTACCCGTTGCCGTAGTTGCCATGGCTGGATCTGGCTGCGCATCAATCCAATCAAATATGGAAATGATTTCTTCCGGTTTTAATTCTGGAAAAGCAGACATGGCCGTAGGTGACCATTTAGACACCTCCGCTGCATATGGATCAGCAGCAACCGCATTTTGCCAATTGTTTACCCATTTAATAATGCTTCCTTCTTTAGCACCACCAGCAGCCCACTTATCACGAACCTGGAACAATTTTGGTCCCGTACTATTCTTATGGGTTTGGTGACAAGTTGCACATTTTGATTTGAAAAGTGCCTCTCCTTGAGCTTTCGAAAAGTTGGATAAACCAACAAAGCCAAACGTTAACGCGACGAACGCTAATGATTTAAAACGCTTAAGCAATTGAATTCTAGATATTTCCATGT
>JBEEIV010000244.1:0-6117 GCA_041169645.1 Bacteroidota bacterium | reverse complement strand
AGCAAATTTTTTCGCTTGCGTTTGCCAGTTGTCGGAGAAGCCAAAAAGACCATGTAAAATAACAAGGGCTTGCCCCTCCCCCATTTCACGGTGATACAATTCCATTAAATGGCTTTTTTAGAAACAATCTTTGCTGAAAATTGCTGATCGTTAATTGTATTTAAAATGGTGCTTATTTTCGATGGTGAAATCAACAAGGAATCATAAGATACCTGAACCAGTTGAATGTCTTTTCCTTCGATGAAATTAACTTCAACACGCTCAACAGCTCCTGTTTTCTTTAATTCTTTTCGCATCGATCCACCGCAACCCATTTGGCAAACCATTCCCTCTACTTCGAAGTCAAGTTGAGCATTCGCATGAACCACTTGATTCACTTCTTTTTTCAAATCTGCCTTTTTTTCCGATTTATCGTTGTTTGCACAAGCGAATAAAAATCCGAGAACGATGATGTATGGAATCCTTTTCATACGACAAAATTACAACGATTGTGATGAAAATTGATGTTTGTTTAGTACATTTGAAAAAAAACTTATTATGAGAATCGCACTTGCAGCCCTTTTTATCTCGACTTTGTTCCTTTCCGCATGTAATAAATACAGTGAAGGACCAAATTTTTCTGCGTTAACTAGAAAAGCGCGTCTTTGCAACGATTGGGAATTAACAGCCTACACCATTGGAGGAGATAATGCGTTCGATTCAGAAAATACGACTAAATTAAGCATCGATAAGGACGGTACCTATTCCCTATCTGTAACATCCAATCAACTTGGACAAATACAAGGAGAATATTCGAATGGACGTTGGGAATTTGCTGATAAAGATGAATTGCTATATTTCTATGAAGATTCTACATCAAAGCCAACTCGTGAATTTAGCATCAAAGAGTTACGCAACAAACAATTAGTAATCGTAGAAGATATTTTCCAAACAGGGGAAACGCACCGATTCACGTATCAACCTCAGTAAGGTTCAGCTAATTTACTTTTAGACGAACTTAGGGTCTACCTCCATAACGTGTTTGCACTGGCTGCACGTTCTCATTTCTTCGGAACCGTAGAATTCTTTAAATCGGGGTAAAAAGTCTTTCTCAATATTTTCCAAGGGAAAACGATAGGTTTTCAGGTGGTTATTACATTTCTCACAGAACCACATCAAACCATCTTGTAAATCTGTTCCCTTTCTAACACGTTCAATGACCAAACCAATGGTGTTTTCACCCCTAGCTGGTGAATGAGGTGTATTTGCCGGAAGCAAAAACATTTCACCCTCTTTGATCACAATGTCTTTGGCTTGTCCATTTTCTTGGATTCGCACTAAAATATCTCCTTCTATTTGATAGAATAGCTCCTCACTTTCATTGAAATGATAGTCCTTACGCGCATTAGGTCCCGCAACTACCATCACAATAAAGTCTCCTGCTTCTCGGTATAAATTTTTGTTTGATACCGGAGGTTTCAGTAAATCTCTGTTTTCATCGATCCACTTTTGTAGGTTAAAAGGAGCTAACATCTTGATTAGTTTAATAATTAATCCGCTAATAAACCACGGGAAATAACGATTTTTTGAACTTCAGAAGTTCCTTCGTAAATCTGTGTGATTTTCGCATCGCGCATCAAACGCTCAACATGGTATTCTTTAACAAAACCATAGCCTCCATGGATTTGAACAGCTTCAACTGTTTGTTCCATGGCAACTTTCGATGCGTACAACTTCGCCATTGCACTAGACTGATCGTAGTTTCTTCCGGCATCTTTATCCAAAGCAGACTGATATACAAGCAATCTTGCCGCTTCAATTTCCGTAGCCATATCCGCCAATTTAAATGCAATTGCTTGGTGCTTGTAAATTTCTTTTCCAAATGCTTTGCGCTCTTTCGAATACGCCAAAGCCAATTCGAATGCTCCAGCTGCAATTCCTAAGGCTTGCGCTGCAATTCCGATGCGTCCACCACTTAATACTTTCATGGCAAATTTGAACCCAAATCCATCCTCACCAATACGATTTGCTTTCGGGACTTTTACATCATTAAATAGTAAAGTATGCGTATCACTTCCGCGAATACCCATCTTATCTTCCTTTGCTCCAACAACAAATCCTTCCATGCCACGCTCCACAATCAATGCGTTGATTCCTTTGTGACCTAATTCGGTATTTGTTTGAGCAATCACCAAATAAGTTGACGCGGACGATCCATTGGTAATCCAGTTTTTAGTCCCATTCAACAAATAATAATCACCCATGTCTATCGCCGTAGTTCGTTGCGATGTTGCATCAGAACCTGCTTCAGGTTCTGATAAACAGAATGCACCTATTTTTTCACCTGTTGCTAATGGAACAAGAAACTTTTGTTTTTGCTCTTCCGAACCATATTTTTCCAATCCCCAGCAAACCAATGAATTATTCACTGACATACATACCGAAGCAGAAGCATCTACTTTTGAAATTTCTTCCATCGCTAACACATAAGAAAGCGTGTCCATACCACTTCCTCCGTATGCTGGATCAACCATCATTCCCATGAATCCTAATTCACCTAGCTGCTTGATTTCCTCTGCAGGAAAACGTTGATTATTGTCGCGATCAATGACTCCTGGTTTTAATACGTTTTGAGCAAAATCTCTAGCTGCTTCCTTTACGGCAAGATGCTCTTCTGTCAATTCAAAATTCATGTTGATTGATTTTTTAATTTTGACAAAAATAAATGAATTCTGCCAAGCATGAAAGAAATGAATAGGAATAAAATAGAGATTTTGGGGCTGATGTCGGGAACCTCTCTCGATGGACTTGATATTGCTCACGTTTCGTTTGATTTTTCTGGTGGAAAAACTGCTTTTCAGTTGAAACATACAAAAACAGTTGATTATCCTACGCAGCTTTCTGACAAGCTAAAAAATGCACCCTTTTCTTCAACGGTAGATTTTTTAAAATTAGACAAAGAATTAGGTTTATTTTTTGCGCAAAGTGTGTTGCAGTTTATGAATGTAAACGACATCGACAAAAAGGGTATAAACGCCATCGCTTCTCACGGACACACCGTATTTCATCAACCAGAAAATGGATTCACTAGTCAGATCGGCTGTGGGTCAACAATTGCGTATCATTGTGGAATCCCGGTTATTAATGACTTTAGAAGCCTGGATGTCATCGCCGGTGGACAAGGAGCACCGTTGGTACCAATAGGGGATTTTGAATTGTTTAAAGCGGAAGCCGACTCTTTCTTAAATATTGGTGGATTTGCGAACATCAGTTTCGAAAAAGAGCGTGAAGTGCTTGCTTTTGATATTTCTCCTGCAAATTTACCTTCCAATCTTCTCCTGCAAGAAATAGGTTTGTCCTATGATAAAGATGGAGACTTGGCAAGGTCAGGTGAACTCAATCAATCCCTACTGAACCAGTTAAATGACATTGAATATTACCAAAAAAAAGCACCAAAATCGTTAGGTACTGAATGGATGGAATCTATGTACATGCCGTTATTGAAACAGGGAGACAAACGCGAAAATGTATTACGTACCCACACCGAACACGTAGCAATTCAAATTGCGCGTGTTTTAAAAGAACAACAACTTACATCTGTCTACATTACGGGAGGAGGAGCAAAAAACCAGTTTCTCTTGGAACGACTGGCGGCAAACTATGCGGGAAAATGCATCATTCCAGATAAAAATACGATTGACTTTAAAGAAGCACTCGTTTTTGCCTTCTTAGGAGCTCGTTATTTAAGAAATGAACCTACAAATGTTCCAAGTGTTACGGGAGCAAAAAATGCATTATGCACCGGTGTCTTGCACCTTGGAAGTTAATACCTGCTTTGTAAGCACAGAACTGTTTGAAAATAATTCGAAAAAACCGAATAGAAAGGTGCATTTTCCTAATTTTGCACACAACACAACGAAAAAAATGAAAGATTTACTCCAAAAATTTGAAAACAAACGACCTGAAATCGTTTTTGAGTGGAAAGATGCTGAAACGGAAGCGGAAGGCTGGGTAGTGATTAACTCTTTAAGAGGTGGAGCTGCAGGCGGTGGTACACGGATGCGTTTGGGACTAGACAAGCGCGAAGTAGAATCATTAGCAAAAACGATGGAAGTTAAATTCACGGTTGCTGGTCCTGCAATTGGTGGAGCGAAATCAGGTATTAATTTTGACCCCAAAGACCCACGTAAAGAAGGCGTGTTAAAACGTTGGTTTGCCGCTGTTTCACCCTTGTTAAAAAATTACTACGGAACAGGTGGTGATTTGAATGTCGATGAAATTCATGAAGTGATTCCAATTACTGAATCATGCGGTGTTTGGCACCCACAAGAAGGCGTTTTTAATGGACACTTTCAGCCAAAGGAAGCTCAGAAAATGAACCGAATTGGTCAACTACAACGTGGCGTATTAAAAGTGATCACTGATGAGAGATTAAGTCCGGATGTTTCACGAAAATATGTTGTCGCTGATATGATTACCGGCTTTGGTGTATCTGAATCAATTCGTCATTATTATTCCATTTGGGGTGGTGATCTTTCAGGTAAAAAAGTCATTGTTCAGGGATGGGGAAATGTTGGCTCGGCTGCTGCTTATTACTTAGCACTAAATGGGGCAAAAATCGTTGGAATTATCGATCGTGTTGGTGGCATCATAAAGGAAGAAGGTTTAAGCTTTGAAGAAGTGAAAAACTTGTTTTTGTCAAAAAATGGCAATGAATTAAAAAGCGAGAATATGTTGTCTTTTGAAGAAGTCAATACCCGTATTTGGAGCCTTGAAGCCGATGTATTCATACCGTGTGCTGGAAGCCGCATGATTTCTGAAGATAACCTGAACCAATTGCTACAGGCCGGACTTAAAGTTATTTCATCCGGAGCGAACGTACCCTTCGCTGATCAGGAAATTTTCTTTGGACCAATTGCTGAAAAAGCTGATGCCAATTTGGCGTTAATTCCAGATTTCATTGCAAATTGTGGAATGGCCCGCGTCTTTGCTTACTTAATGAGTAATGATTTGGAAGCCATCGAAGATCACTTGATTTTTGATGACACCAGTGAGATCATATACAATGCACTTAAAAAAGCGCATCAGGTAAATTCAAACCCCACACACATCGCGAAAACGGCATTTGAAATCGCATTGAAACAACTCGTGTAATTAATGGAATTATCCATATTCATATTATTTATTCTTGGTTATGTGGCCATCACGATGGAACACAAACTGAAAATAGATAAATTAGTTCCGGCATTATTAATGATGGTCCTTTCTTGGGCAATCGTATACATTGGGTTACCTCATATTGTGTTCTGGCTAGACCCAGCGAATGGGTTGCTCATCGATCCGAAGTGCGGACAATGGAATATCCCAGAATTAAGTGGTACTATCCTCCAAAAAAGGGAGCAGATCGACTCAACCTTACTTCATCATTTTGGGAAAACTAGTGAAATATTAATTTTCCTCATTGGAGCAATGACGATTGTTGAAATCATCGATTATTTCGATGGTTTTCAAGTTTTTAAATCAGTAATCAAGTCCAAAAGTAAAGGGGCCTTACTTTGGATTATCTGTATATTGGCATTTTTGCTATCCGCACTGATTGATAACCTTACCGCAACCATTGTACTTATTAGCATACTTAGGAAAATTGTTTTTGATCATGAGTTGCGAAAATGGTATGCTGGGTTCATCATTATTGCTGCCAACGCTGGAGGAGCTTGGTCGCCAATTGGGGATGTCACGACAACTATGTTATGGATGAATCACAAAGTAAATGCAGCTAGTCTCGTAACTCATCTGATTTTACCTTCCCTTGTTTCCATTTTGGTTCCACTTTTAATTGCGCTCAATCTTAAGGTTTTCAAGGGGAATTTGGAAAATGCTGGTGTTGAAACTAGTATTGATCGAAAAAGCACTTGGATATTAAGCCTAGGATTATTTCTAATATTAATGGTTCCCATTATCAAAGTTACGCTACACCTTCCTCCTTACATGGGCATGATGTTTTCCTTGGGAATTCTTTCCATTGTGGCTGAAATAATGAGCAAAAGACATTTTTCGCTGACTGATTTAAGCGCTGAACATTCGCACAATAGTCCAACCTTTCGTGCTTTAACTAAAATTGAACTTCCAAGTATTTTA
>JBEEIV010000243.1:0-4107 GCA_041169645.1 Bacteroidota bacterium | reverse complement strand
CGAAATCTGCAAAGAATCGTTTTTCATCCTGAGCATTTAAGTTCCGTGTTTCATTTTCCAATTCATCCACCTTACGGCCACTTAAGATGCCATAATTGTAATCTTGCATGTAGCGCTTCGTGTCGAAGTAAACGGATCCATTCACGACGTAGGCGTAACCATTTGCCAAAATTTGCTCAATGACTTCAATTTGTTCTTGAATGTGTCCGGTTGCCGTTGGTTCAATGCTTGGAGGCAGCAAATTGTAAATACGTTGTAATTCTTGAAAACGCACATTGTATTTGTAAACAATTTCCAAGGACTGCATTTGTTCAGCACGAGCAGCTTTTCCAATGGAATCTTCGTCATTTCCTGCACTATTCGTAATGTGTCCAGCATCCGTGATGTTTCGCACATACTTTACTCGAAATCCAAGGTGCAATAAATAACGGTAAATCAAGTCAAAATTGATGAACGTACGCATATTTCCCATGTGTGGTTCACTGTAGAGCGTTGGACCACAAACGTACATACCTACAAAGTTTTCGTGCAGCGGAACAAAAGCTTCCTTCTCACCTTTCATACTATTGTAGATCACTAAGTTTTTCTGTTGGTCTTTCATGGGTAATTGCATTGGTACAAAGTTACGGAAAAGTTCGAAGTGGATGAAGGACCCAAATCTGGAGGAAAAAGTTTTTCACATGCTTTTTCGGCACTATTTTTGTTGAAATGGCGGTATGAATACAATCCTAAGCTTCCTAACCGGCCTTATTTTGGCTTTGCACTTTTCCGGTGACATTCCTTATTCAACGATTGAAAGATCCATGGAAAGCAATGACGCGAAAACACTTGTTCATTTGGGAAAAGACAAAATATCTTTAAACATTCAAGGGAAAGAATCCATTTATCCCATCGCTCAAGCGGAAATTGTGCTACAAGCATTTTTCACGAAATTTCCAAAAGGAACTTTTTCATTTAAATTCAAAGGCAAGGAAACCGGCGAAGATAATTACTCCATAGGCACCTATGTTTCAAAAGGGGAGTCATTCCGAAGTACGTTTCATTTTCACACTACCAAAACAGATGTGAAACTGGAAAGCCTATCAATAACCAACGAGTGATTACGCTTGTTGCGTTCTATTTTCTTTCAAGGTATTGAAGAAAATAACACCGTAACCGAATGTCAACATTAAATGGAATGGAACCATTCCTAGGTCGCCATAAATGGCACGATTCACAGCTGTAAAACCAAACACAAGCATCAAGATCCCTTCGGCAATGTTGATGATCGATAAACTTTTCTTATCGTATTTGTTTCCAGTAAATTCATCTTTTTTCGCTACGTTGAATTTCGGTGTGCGCACGAATGAGCTTTTGATTCCAAGGTAACCTTCAATTACCGCTACAGCATTACTCAAGGAAAGCGCCATGGAAACGGTTAAGAATTGCACAAAACGACCAATAAAGCGAAACAAATCTCCAAAGAAATTTCCTTTTTTATCGCGGTAAGCATTCCAATAATAAAAGGCCAAGAAAACCGTGCTTGACAAGAAAGCACCACCCACTTGAATGTAAAAGTTCAAATCTGAGAAGGAGTCCTTAATGTGAAGAACCGGTAGACTTAAAAGCGAAAGAATCAAAATGAAAACAAATACAGAAGAATTAAACAAGTGAGCTAAGCCATGCAAGCGGTCAGAGAATTTCAATCCTTTGGTTGTCACAATGCGTTTCCACATTTTAATGAATACTTCTGCACCACCTTTCATCCAACGGTGTTGTTGACTTTTCAAAGCAGACATCGTGATTGGCAATTCAGCTGGTGATTCTACTTCTTCTAGGTACGTAAACTTCCATCCACGCATTTGAGCGCGATAACTCAAGTCTAAGTCCTCCGTAATGGTATCATGTTCCCATCCACCCGCATCTTCAATACATGCTTTTCTCCAAACACCCGCGGTTCCATTGAAGTTTATGTAATGTCCCTGCGCATTTCGACCACCTTGCTCAATCGCGAAGTGTCCGTTCAGTCCAAAGGCCTGAAGCTCAGTTAATAAAGAATACGATTTATTTAAGTGACCCCAACGTGTTTGAACAACGCCAATTTTATCGGTATTGAAGTAAGGCATCGTGCGCAATAAGAAATCTTTATCTGGCACAAAATCGGCATCAAAGATGGCAATGAACTCTCCTTGCACTTGATCCATCGCAGCATCCAATGCACCTGCTTTGTAGCCTGTGCGATCCACTCGGTGAATGTGTTGTATGTTGATTCCACGTGCAGCAACTTCAGCTACTTTTTTAGCAATGATGTCTTTGGTTTCATCGGTGGAATCATCCAATACTTGGATTTGAAATTTCTCTCTGGGATACTCAAATTCAGCTACGGTATCGATGATGCGTTCCGCCACGTACATTTCGTTGAACATCGGTAATTGTACAGTTACCATTGGAGCTTTTGAAAGGTCGAAATCCGGTTCTACGCGACTTTGTTGCTTTTTTCGTTGTTTTCTATAGGCAAATGCCAAAGACAATTGTACGACACTATAATAGAATATTAAGATTAAACAAATTCCGTAAATCACTAAAATCACCTTTGCCATGACGTGAGACCAATAATGCTCTTTCACAAAGGTTTTACCGTTTTCGCTTACTTCTCGATCACCCCAATTGAACATCCAAGAAACTTTCAGGTTCGCAGTAAACGGTTGCGTTTTACTAAATGTATAGTGCACTAAGTGTTCTTTTGCATTTGTTTCGAACACCTTCAATGTGTCTGGTCTGTAATCTTTATCGGTAAGTGTAATGATGCTTTTTCCAATGGGAACATGTTTAAAAGTAAATGCACCATTTTCATCTGTTTCCGTTGTGAACACTTTGCCTGTGACCATGGAAGTTAAGCTCACCTTCACTTTTTCCACTTCACTGCGTGTTTTGTAGTCAACTAAGTAACCTTCAATTCTTTGTGAATACTGTATGCGTTCTTTTGTGGCATGTACACTTATGGACGAAACGATAAGTGCGATAAGCAAGAAAAAATTCCTCATTTTTGAGCGAAAAAAAGTTGTAAAAAAAAGCAAATATAAATTTATTCTTTCATTAATGTCATTTCATCGACCAAGTGTTTGGCATTCGAATAGATATCCATGACCCAAAGAACGTAGCGTATGTCCACGACAATATTTCGACAACGGTTTGGATCGAACAAATAATCGCTCATGGTACTTTCCCATGAACGGTCAAAATTCAAGCCCATTAAATACCCGTTTTTATCCAATACAGGAGAACCAGAATTACCTCCAGTGGTGTGATTGGATCCGGTAAAACAAACCCACAATTCGTCTCCTTGAGCGTAGGGGCCATAGTTTTTATCGGCGTGTAATTCGAGCATCCGTGGTAATAATTCAAAGTCAGGATTTCCTGTGTTGTATTTGGCAATGATTCCATCTAAGGTGGTATGTTCCGTGTATTTCATACCATCAGTAGGAGCAGAACCTTCTAATTGCCCATAAGTAATTCGCAAGGTTGAATTCGCATCGGGCCAATGTTTGGCATCCGGGAACATCACATATTTTCCTTCTACATACACTTGCATCAAGTTGTTCACACTCGTTTGGAAGGTGCGGTATGCAGGAACGGTTTCATTTCTAAAGGATTGGAAGTACTGGTAGAAATGTGTGTATCCAAGATCCTTGTTCAATTTTTTAATGGATTTTTCGGAGAAAGAACTTAAAAATGCCATGTATCGTTCCTGATTGGTGAAAATGGAATGCGTATAAATATCCGTTGCGATTCCTTTCACATAGTTTATAAACCATTCGCTCGCTACAGAATACTTCACATGATTGTCAATTTCCTTCCATTGTTCGGTGTAATCCAGGTATGCTTTCGTTTGATCAATAAAAATTTGCAAATCAACATCGCTATTGTAATTTTTGAAGAATCCTTCAGCGGACGTTTTCATTTTTTCAATCACTTTCGCTAATTCACCATTTTCAGCATATTTCGCGTAATTGGTCACTAAATCCTCCATTCCACGCACGAGTTTGAAGTATTCTGGTCCATAGGAGAAATATTCTGCGCCCAATGCATAGTTGAATTCTATTTGCTGGTCTTTTTCCACCAATGCAT
>JBEEIV010000242.1:0-2526 GCA_041169645.1 Bacteroidota bacterium | reverse complement strand
GTTCCTGTAACTTTCGTTCGTTGTCGCGCAATTCAGCCGCTTTTTCATATTGTTGAGAGCGAATGACCTCCGCTTTTTGCTCTTTCAATCCCTCAATTTGTGCTTCTATGTCCAAAATTTCCTGTGGAACATTAATATTGGTGATGTGGACCCTAGATCCAACCTCATCCATTGCATCAATTGCTTTATCTGGAAGGTGACGATCGGTAATGTAACGCTCCGTCAATTTCACGCACGTAGCGATGGCTTCCGGTGTGTAGGTAACTGAGTGATGTTCTTCGTAACGCTCCTTGATGTTATTTAGGATCTGAATGGTTTCATCGATGGTCGTAGGTTCAATGATCACTTTTTGAAAGCGACGCTCCAATGCCCCATCCTTTTCGATGTATTGTCGGTATTCATCCAAGGTTGTTGCACCAATTGCTTGCATTTCTCCACGCGCTAAAGCGGGCTTGAACATGTTCGACGCATCTAAAGAACCACTGGCGCCACCGGCACCGATAATCGTATGGATTTCATCAATGAATAGAATTATGTCCGGATTTTTTTCAATTTCTTGCATCACTGCTTTCATTCGCTCTTCGAACTGTCCGCGGTATTTTGTTCCCGCAACCAAAGATGCTAAGTCCAAGGAAACGATGCGTTTATTGAAAAGAATGCGCGACACTTTGCGTTGAACGATGCGCAAGGCCAATCCTTCTGCAATGGCACTTTTACCAACACCCGGTTCACCGATGAGGATCGGATTGTTTTTCTTTCTTCTCGAAAGAATTTGACTCACGCGTTCGATCTCTTTCTCACGTCCCACAATAGGATCTAATTTCCCAGCTTCAGCCATTTTGGTCAAATCGCGGCCAAAATTGTCCAATACGGGCGTTTTCGATTTAGGATCCGCCGATTTGCGTGGTGTTCCGTAGTTCTCTTCTTCTTCCCCGCCACTATTGCTTGGGAATTCTGCTCTTGGTTGTTTTCGTTCTTCTAACATAACTTCGTATTCGTCTCGTGCATTTTCATACATCACTCCGTATTTATTAAGGACTTGACACGCCACACTATCTTCGTTACGAAGAATGGTGAGCAACAAGTGTTCGGTTCCGATGATCGGTGACTTGAACTCTTTTGCCTCCAAATAGGATTGTTTGATGATGTTTTCGGTTTGTTTCAATAAAGGCAGGTTTAAATTGGCTAAGTGGGCAACGGCAGATTTAGATAAAATCTTCTCTATTTCTTCCTTCACTTGATTCAGGTCCAAATTGAATTCTTGTAGAATGTGAACTCCTGTCCCCTCATTCAAGCGAATCAAACCCAACAATAAATGTTCTGCGCCAACGAATTCGTTCATTAGTCGAACTGCCTCGTCCCGACTAAATGTGATTAAATCCTTAACGCGAGGTGAAAATTTCGCTTCCATGTGTTCACTTTTTAAGCAATACAAATATAACTTTTATATTTCTCATCCGTGGTTAATTATTCACAATTTATGAAGTGATTTTGTTAGTAAAATTCGTTTTTGGAACGAGTTCAGCATCCTTATTTCATTAATTTTGAATGCTTAAATTGACAAGCAGAATTTAATTATCATTAAACATGGCTGAAGGAGAAAAAATTATTCAGATAAACATTGAGGATGAAATGAAATCAGCGTACATCGATTATTCGATGTCCGTAATTGTTTCGCGTGCCCTACCTGATGTAAGAGATGGATTTAAACCAGTACACAGAAGGGTTTTGTATGGAATGCAGGATTTGGGTGTTTATTCGAATCGACCTTATAAAAAGTCCGCAAGAATTGTAGGAGAAGTATTAGGAAAGTATCACCCACACGGTGATAGTTCGGTATATGACACGATGGTTCGTATGGCCCAGCCTTGGTCTTTGCGTTACCCTTTGGTTGACGGACAAGGAAACTTTGGTTCCGTGGATGGCGATAGTCCGGCAGCAATGCGTTACACCGAGGCTCGTTTGCGCAAAATTGCAGAAGAGATGTTGGGGGACTTAGAAAAGGAAACTGTTGACTTTACGCCAAATTTCGATGATAGTTTAGAGGAGCCTTCTGTTTTACCAACGAAAATCCCGAACCTATTAATAAATGGTGCTGCAGGTATTGCCGTTGGTATGGCCACGAATATGGCGCCACATAACTTAACGGAAGTCATTGATGGAATCATTGCTTACGTTGATAACAAAGATATCACGGGAGAAGAATTACTTCAATTCGTAAAAGCACCAGATTTCCCAACAGGAGGTATTATTTATGGTTACGAAGGTGTGCGCGATGCCTTACTAACAGGACGCGGAAGAATCGTCATTCGAGGAAAAGCGGAAATTGAAGAAGAAAATGGACGCGAGCAAATCATTGTAACCGAGATTCCTTACCAAGTCAACAAAGCAGAGATGATCAAAAAGATCGCTGAGTTGGTAAACGATAAAAAAATTGAAGGGATTTCCGATTTACGCGATGAATCAGATCGAAATGGTATGCGTGTGGTGTTTGAAATCAAACGCGATGCGATTGCTAACGTGGTT
>JBEEIV010000241.1:0-3447 GCA_041169645.1 Bacteroidota bacterium | reverse complement strand
TCTATTACATTAACCCCTATTTCGAGCGATGGTATCGAATAAATTTCAGCGAGTCACCACCACCTTTTGAGGAACGACATAAACTGCAAAACTTTTTCGAAAATGAAAAAATAGCCTATGAACCAGATGCTATTTTATATGGGAATTTTCATCCGCAACGATATGAGTTACTCAAAGAGGTAGAAGAATTATTGACAAGTGAGGTTTTATCACATCCATTGAAGCAGTTACTCGGTTTTCAAGAAGCATCTGAAGAAATTGAACAATGGGGAATTCAACCGCCCTATTTATTTCCCAGTGACCCAGATCAAGCCCTGGTATTTCAATCGTTAAATGAATCCTCGGTTACGGTTCAAGGTCCACCAGGAACCGGTAAATCCCAAGTCATTAGCAACTTAATTGGCTCGTGCATTCGACAAAACAAACGGGTTTTGATCGTCTCCGAAAAAAAAGCAGCATTAACTGTTTTACAGCAGAAATTGGAACAGAAAAACCTTGGATTTCTTTGTTCGCACCTTTCTTTTCATGCATCCTTGCACGACTTTTATCGGGATTTAAAGAATACTTGGGAATTTCTTTCGGTTCAAGAAATCAACGAGCGACAATCACCTGTGCTTTCAGGGAAGGAACAACAATTAACGCAAATCTTCCATTCCATTAAATCATTTGAAGCAGAAACAACTATTTCAATTGAACATTTCCAAGAGAGATTTGGAAAACAACAGTTGCTACAGGGGAAATTTCCCGAACTTCATAAATGGAAAGAAGACTTGAACATCCTTAAGAAGTTGGAAGAAAAAACGCTAGACTGCTTGCCATACCTCTCCAGTGAATGGAAGAATAGCAAAGAAATCGAAACGCTGTTGAAACAGTTCTTCCAATTGGAAAAATTGCATGTTACACTGAACGAACAGTTTAGCATTCGCACGCCTCAGGAATTACACATTGCGACGAGACAAGCGATTCTCTGTCATCAATTTCAGGGCAACATTTATGAAAAATATGGTCGTTTTTTAGGTAAGGACAAGGTTTCTTTCATCAAAACAATCAAACAATGGAAAAAACGCAGCATTGAATTAACGGAAATCTCGAGCGAACAGCAGCATTGGCTAAAAGAACCTAGTATTTCTGAATTAAAGGTACTCAAGGAAGCCGCAGAAAAAAAAGGAATTTTTGCACGTATCCAATGGAAAAACACCTGGAAAAAATGGACAAGAACACCAGGCTTAGATGCATTTGAAGCCATTTCATCCAAAGAAAAGGAACTTCTACTGCGTCAATCTAGAACGAAACTAGATCAGCGCTTTGCCGAACTTGGGCTTACTCAATTGGACATAGAGTTGCCGTTGGTTGAACAACTATTACAACATAATTCCCTTGCTGATTGGAACTGGTACCAAGAGCTGCCTAACGAGAAACGCCTGCTCATGGCGCAATCAAATCGCGCGCTGAATCAATTGAATCAACTCTTGCAGCATTTATTTCGCATCGAAAAAGACGCGCAATTGAAAGAAGTTATCTCATGCGTTAAGGAAACCTTGCCGATTTTACAACTGGAACTACCGTTGGTTGCTCAATTAACGGACGAAACATTTGAACGCTTCAGCACCCGAGCATCGGTTGAAATATTGAATGAAGGAGTTATGCAGCAAACTTGGAGGCAATTTCTATCGAAGCATCCACATATGATTGATTTTGACATGCGCACTTTCAAGAAAAAGTTACTTCATTTCCTTTCTGAAAGAAAACAAAATGCAAATGATTTCGCTCAAACCCTGATTCATCATCAAGCGAAGAAGTTTAACGACTATCAAAAACTGTTGAGCGCACCCGTTCATAAACTTTCCATAGAAGAAAAAACACTACGAGGAATCCTACGAAAAGGAAAATCCATTTTGGTGAAAGAATTTGGGAAAACGAGACAGCATCAATCCATCAGGGACCTCAGGAAATCCGAAGCACGGTGGTGGTTAGACGTATTAAAACCGATTCAACTTTCGAATCCCAGTTCATTGGCCTCCATTTATCCATTAGAAGTGAATCAATTTGACTTATTAATTTTTGACGAAGCTGGACAAATTCCGATGAGCTATGCACTTGGAGCATTGCAGCGAGCCAATCGGGTTGTGGTTGCTGGCGATCATCAACAGATGAGTCCATCCAGTTACTTTAGGAAATCTGAAGAATTCGTAATCGACGTGTTACATCAATCCGCGTATTATTTCCAACATGTATTACTAACACGACATTACCGCAGCAGGCACCCCGAATTGATTGCATTTTCGAATGAGCACTTTTACGGTGGTCGCTTGCGGACATTTGCCGTTAACTCGAAAAAAGTCAATCCCTTAATCCATACATATGTAGAGAATGGATGCTACGAAAACCGCGTCAACCTGCAGGAGGCTAAAATAGTGGCTCAAAAAATGGAAAAAGCACTTTTGTCCAAGGAAAAATATGGAATTGTTGCATTTTCTGAAGCACAATTATCCGCAATTTTTGAGCAATTGAGCCCGAAGCAGCAAATTGCGTTGAACGATGCAATCGATGATGACCGCATTTTTTTCAAGGCTTTGGAACAAGTACAAGGAGAAGAATGTGATCATTTACTGATCAGTTTTGGGTATGGAAAGAATACCGAAGGGAAATTCGAAATGCGTTTTGGTCCATTAAACCTCATCAATGGTGCCAAACGGTTAAATGTACTGTTTAGTCGTGCGAAAAGCTCCATTGAATTTGTATGCAGTGTAAAAAGCAGTGATTTTAGCGCGTCCAAGAATGAAGGAGTCTTGCGCTTAAAGGATTGGTTTGATTTGATGGAAAATCAGTCGGCCAGTTCCAACGAAGGCAACTCCAAGCAAACTGATTTTGAATCCTTATTGCACGAAGAAAATGAATTTCATTCGTTCATCAATCGTTTGGATGTGCTTTGTGAACGTGGTTGGAAGCTTCTTTAATTTCCCTTTCTGGAACTGGATCATAACCTGAGCCACCTCTCGGATGACAAGATGCAATGCGCTTCGTTCCGAGCCAAATTCCTTTAAATGGACCCCAAATTTTAATCGCTTCAATCATATACGTAGAACACGTTGGTGTGTAGCGACAAGAAGGAGGGAAAATAGGGGAAATGATCCATTGGTAGATTCGTACTAAAAAGATAAAAGGCAGGCCAAGAAATTTGTAAATCCATTTCATAGGTCAAATTTAAGGACTTATTCAACACAGCGATGTTTAAAGTTTAGGTGTAACTCTATCTGCAATTTCAGCTTTATTGGTAATTTTAGAAAACTCAATCAAACAAAACATGCCACATATCTTCTTTTTTATTCTCTCGATTTATTTTAGCCTTGCTTATGGTCAACCCATTCCAAATTGGGATTCCGACAAAATCGTTGTGAAAAAATCGAATGACATGAACACATTGATGCACGCGGAAGAATTATTTGA
>JBEEIV010000240.1:0-9521 GCA_041169645.1 Bacteroidota bacterium | reverse complement strand
GTTCGATTTTCTCCATAGGAGAGTATGCATTGAAACTTATTGAGTATTTCGGGATGATCTGTTAATACAGCTTCTATTTCCGCAGGATTGGCAACCCACAAAATGGAGGTAGGCATGGCAGCCATAAAATTCACCAATGATTGTTGATCAGGTTGCATCCAAGAAAAAACATCCATGCCCTTCAGTTTTCCATGCGCACGCATTCCTTCTCCCTGCGATTTGCGCAGTGAATCAACAATGGAGTTCGTTTGAACAAGTCCGCGTTTTTCTTGCATCTTACCTATTTAATGCTACAGTGATCTAACCGCTTGTTTAAATTGATTTCCTCTGTCTTCGTAATTTTCAAATAAATCGAAACTAGCGCAAGCAGGAGATAAAAGGACAGCCTCATCGTGTTGTGCCAAACGGTAACCATAAGCAACTGCCTCCATCGCAGAATGAGCTTCCACAATCGTCTCAACAACACCCGAAAAAGCATCAATGATTTTTTGATTTTCGGTACCTAGGCAAACGATTGCTTTTACTTTCTGACGAACGAGTGCTGTAAGTTCTGAATAATCATTTCCTTTATCGACACCACCTACAATCCAAACTGTTGGTTTTTCCATACTTTCCAAAGCAAACCAAGCCGAATTGATATTCGTTGCTTTCGAATCGTTGATGAATTCAATACCGTTCACCTTTGCGACAAATTCCAAGCGGTGTTCAACATTCGTAAAATCTTCTAGACTTTCACGTACAATATCCTTGCGGATTTCAACTAGTCGAGCTGCGATCCCTGCAGCTAACGCGTTTTGGGTATTGTGCTTACCCTTTAAAGCTAATTCATGTATTGACATGGCAAATTGTTGGTTTATATTGATTGTTAGTTGTTTGTTTAAAGCATGTGCCCCGGGATTTTGCTCCGTTTTTAATGAAAATGGAGCTAAATTCATCTGAGGGTTTATTTTTTTGATTTCTTGGCTAATGATGGGGTCATCCGCATTAAAAATGAACCAATCTTCAGTGGTTTGATTTTGAACAATCCGAAACTTGGATTGAACATAATTTTGCATCTGATAATCATATCGATCGAGGTGATCAGGGGTGATGTTCGTCAGAATGGCAATGTTTGCATGAAAATCATACATGTCGTCCAATTGAAAAGAACTTAATTCAATGACGTACCAATCATGGTCTCCTTCCGCCACTTGTTTCGCAAAGCTATAGCCAACATTTCCGGCAAGTCCAACATCCAAACCAGCCTTTTTCAAAATGTGATGAGTCAATAAGGTTGTTGTTGTTTTACCATTGCTTCCGGTAATACAGATTGTTTTTGCTTTGGAATAGTACCCTCCAAATTCGATTTCAGATATGACCTTCATTCCTTTTTCGCGAATGGCTTTCATCACCGGAGTTTTCTCTGGTATTCCAGGTGATTTTATGATGAGATCTGCTGCTAAAATACGTTCCATTGAGTGTTTTCCTTCTTCCCAAGCAACACCTAATTCTGTTAATTCAGCACGAAAATCACTTTTTATTTCCGACATATCCGAAACAAAAACATGCCATCCTTTTTGAACAGCCAACACAGCTGCGCCAACACCGGATTCCCCAGCGCCAAGAATGACCATATTTTTAGCAGGATGGTTCACTATCTCAATTTTAAGGTTACAATGGTTACTACTGCCAATAAAACTGCTACAATCCAGAAGCGAGCAACTATTTTAGCCTCATGAATACCTTTTTTTTGAAAGTGATGATGCAGGGGCGCCATCAAGAAAATTCTTCGGCCTTCACCAAAGCGTTTCTTGGTATATTTAAAATAACCCACCTGTAACATCACGGATACATTTTCGATTAAGAATACCCCACACAAGACTGGAATCAGAAGTTCTTTTCGGATTGCGATGGCAAACACAGCGATAATTCCACCCAATGCTAAACTTCCTGTATCGCCCATGAAAACTTGAGCTGGAAATGAATTGTACCATAAGAATCCGATGCACGCACCAACGAATGCTGCAATGAAGATAACGAGCTCTTCAGCGTTCGGAATGTACATCACACCTAGGTAATCCGCAAAATTGGCATGTGAACTTACATACGCTAAGACAGCTAAGGCAATTCCCACGATGGCAGATGTTCCGGTTGCTAATCCATCCAATCCATCCGTCATATTTGCACCATTAGAAACAGCGATGACAATGAAAATGACGATTGGAATAAACAATAACCAGCCATAGGATTTTTGCCAATCACCAATCAACCAATTGTAATTAAATTCATTCCCACGGATAAAGGGAATGGTCGTTGTCATGTCATCCGTCTTTATCCATTTAAAGTGCTCACCTTTATTTTGAACATGCAAGTGCGTAACGAACGTTTCATCCGCTTGTAATTGATAGTTTGACTCAACGCGTTTGTGAACCACAACATCATCTGAAAAGTACAAAATACAGCCAACGATTAAGCCAACACCAATTTGACCAATCACCTTAAATGACCCTTTTAATCCTTCTTTGTTTTTTTTGAAAACTTTGATGTAATCATCCAGAAAACCGATCAATCCGAGCCAAATCGTGGCCAAAATCATGGTGATCACGTAGACATTCTGCAATTTGGCAAATAATAAAACAGGGACAAGGATAGCAGCCAAGATGATGATGCCACCCATCGTAGGAGTTCCAGATTTTTCAATTTGTCCAGCTAAACCTAAATCACGAACTGTCTCACCGATTTGTTGCTGGCGTAATTTATGAATGATTTTCTTACCAATAACAATGGAAACAATTAAGGAAAATATCAGCGCCAATCCCGCACGAAAAGATATGTATTGAAACAATCCTGCTCCTGGAAAATTTAGGGTGTTGAGATAGTCAAATAAATAGTATAACATCTGATTATTTTTTCAATTGATTAAAGAATTCTTCTGTTAGCTTGAAATCATCAAAGTCATGCTTCACTCCATTGATTTCTTGGTATTTTTCATGTCCTTTTCCAGCAATAAGCAGAATATCACCTGGTTGCGCGAGCATGATTGCCGTTTTAATGGCTTGTGCCCGATCGGAAATGGTCAGTGTGTGTTGGCGGTCATCTTGAGTTAAACCGTTCTCCATATCCTGAAGTATTTTCATGGGATCTTCCGTACGTGGATTATCGGAGGTCAATATCACTTGTTGGCTTTTTTTGGCAGCTATTTGCGCCATTACCGGTCGCTTATCTCGGTCTCTATCTCCACCGCAACCAACGATTGAAATGACTTTTTGAGTGTCTTTACGGATAGCCGCAATGGTATTTAGTACGTTATCAAGGGCATCCGGTGTATGGGCATAGTCAATAATTGCCGTAATTCCGGTTTGACTACGAATGTATTGGAAACGTCCTTCAACGGAAGCTAAATTGCTGATGCCTCTTAAAACATCCAAGGATTCCAATCCAAGCATGGTGCTAACACCGTAAACCGCCAATAAATTATAGGCATTAAATTCCCCCACCAAACGCGAGCAAAGTTCCGTATTATTGATGGTCATGATTAAACCAGAAATTTCATTCTCCAGTACTTTCCCTTTGAAATCAGCCGGTGATTTCAATGCATAACTTCTTTTTTGAGCTTTCGAATTTTGCAACATGACGTGTGCATTTCGATCGTCACCATTTACCAAAGCAAAAGCATCTTGATCCAACTCATCAAAAAACTGTTTTTTCACCCGAATGTATTCCGCGAATGTTTTGTGGTAGTCAAGGTGATCATGGGTGATGTTTGTAAATACCGCTCCGGCGAAAGTAATCCCATGTATGCGTTGTTGGTGAATCGCATGGGAACTAACTTCCATGAAACAATGTGTGCAACCATGGTCCACCATGGAACGCAATAATTCATTCAATCGAATAGGATCAGGTGTGGTATGCGTAGAAGGACTCGCTTCATTTTTTATTTTATTCACTACAGTCGAAATTAATCCACACGCATGTCCTAATTGCGTAAAAAGATCATGTAATAAAGTTGTGGTAGTGGTTTTTCCATTGGTACCCGTAATTCCAACCAACTTTAATTCTTTCGAAGGATTTTGGTAAAACGCACAGGCTAATTCAGCCAATGCTACATCCGTCTTTGGAACACGAATAATCGTCGCATCCGACGCCAAAGAAATTGCTTGTTCGACAACAAAGTTTCTGCAACCTAAATCATATGCGGATTGAACAAACTGATGTCCATCGGTATTCGTTCCAACAATTGCAATAAAGACGCTTCCCGACACAGCTTTCCGAGAATCGAACGTAAGGGAGTTAATTTCCGTCGTCAAAGAGCCCTGAACACATTCAAAAGTAGTTTGCTGTAATATGCTATTGAGGGTTTTCATCTTAATTCAATGTGATTTTAATTAATTGTCCTTTTACAATCGCTTGTCCTGGATTTATGGATTGAAACTTCACTGTCCCACTTCCTTGCATGTACACAATCATTCCAGCCGATTCAAGTAGGTAAACGGCATCCTTGGCAGTCATTCCGAGAACATCGGGAACTCTGTTTTTGAGGATGTTTTTGCGGTTTAAATGAATTGATCCTTTCAAGGTATCTGCTTGCAGCCAATCACTTTCATGATTTTTCTGATACCTCAGGTTGAACGATTTCAAAACATCCGTTACATCCTTGAAATAAGCCGTTTTAACTTGCGGTATTTGAGCTGAACGACTGGCTTTTGGTGAATTAACCGCTCGGTGATATTGGAGTGCTGAGGCATACACCTTATTCGCAATTTCCGCGAAAACAATTCCAGAAACGCGCGCTCCATAGTATTCTCTTTTTGGTTTAGAGATGACGACAATACACGAATATATTGGTTTGTTAGCAGGAAAATATCCGACAAATGACGCTTGATAGTCACTCATCTTCTCATCGTTAAACTGTTTGTTTTCACCGAGTAATTTAGCAGTACCCGTTTTACCTGCAATGGAGAAGAACGAACCTTTTAATTCCTTACCGGTTCCATCTTTCATCACACCTTCTAGGCAAGATTTCATAATAGCGATGGAACTTGGAGAACAAATTTGTTCTTCTAAAACAATTGGTTTGAACGTTTTAATGTCCCTTCCCGATCGCGAAATTTTCTGAACAAATTGCGGTTTTAAAAGTGTACCGTTATTGGCAACCGCATTGTAAAAAGCCAAAGTTTGAAGTGGTGTTTGACGAAACTCATATCCAATGGACATCCAAGGAATCGACATTGCCGACCAACCTGGGGTGCCTGGACGAGGAACATGTGGCTTCCCTTCACCTTGCAAATCAATCCCTAATTCTTTTGTCAATCCAAATTTCTCAAGGTGTCCCAAGAATTTATTCGGGTCATTTCGATAAGCCTTGTGAATGATTTGAGCAATCACGTTAGAAGATTTCTCAAATGCCTTACGAATGGTGATTCGGCCATAACCACGTCCATGGTTTGAATCGGATAATTTTCCACCAGCAATAGCATACACACCATTGGCATTGACGTAATCGGTTATTTTGAATTTATTATCTTCCAATCCAGCCAATAAAGCTGCTAATTTGAAGGTTGAACCCGGAACTTCTGTGTGTCCAATCGCATAATTATATTGTTCCGCATAAGAACCATTTTCCTGTTTGGTTAAGTTCGCAATGGCACGAACGTATCCTGTTTTAACATCCATCACAATGACGCAGCCGTATTCAGCTTGCATGTAAATCATTTGTTTCTCCAATTCCGAATGAGCAACTTCTTGAATCTCCTTATCAATCGTTGTTGTCACCGTTGCACCCTCCACGGCTTCTTTTATGACTTTACCCGTTTTTTTCCATCCGGAGGAGATGCGTTGTTCCAATTCTTCGCCTTCTTCACCCTTTAGATAGGAATAAAAAGCACCTTCTATTCCAACATTATACTCTTTCCCGTGATCAAATTTGTAATAACCTAAGGTACGACTCAGCATATTCCCGTAAGGTTTTTTACGCAGGATGGTTTCATCCTTGTCAATGATTCCACCCTTCATTTGTCCTTCCCTAAAAATGGGCAATTGATTGATTAGCTTTCGCTCATCGTTCGTTACTTTTTTACGAATCAGTAGGTAGCGAACTTTATTCTCTCGGGCTTTACGGATTTCATTTTCGTATTCTCGGGCTGATTTATCCGGATACATTTTATGAAGACCTTCAGCCAGACCAGAAAGATCTGAGTCAAATAATTTTTGATCCACAACCGTCGGATCCATGTGAATATCGTAGAAAGTGACAGATGTAACCAAAGGAATTCCGTTCATGTCCAAAATCTCCCCCATCCTTGGCACACGTTTCACCACTTGAACGGGTAACTTTTTGTCTCCATTTTCAAAAAGGTTCGTTCTTCCTTCAATCTGAAGTTTAAAGGTCGTGTATAGCACAACCAAGATGAGCAACACGAAGGTGAAGTAAATCGTGTAGGCACGGCGATAAAGGTATTTTTTATCTATGTTCTTACTCATGGGTTGACTTTTTCAAACGGATGACTTTCGTTGCGTTTTTTGTTTCCTTGATTTCTTTTTCCGCTAATTTCTCAGCGAGTTTGTATCGTCTTGTTATAAGTTCAAGTCGTGCTTTCGCCTCGATAAATTCTGCCGTATTTTGATCTAATTCACGTTGAGCATTATCCAAATCTTTGTTTACCTGCTTTCCGTAATATCCTTTCGCCACAACCAACATGAGCAGGAGCATAATGAAGAAGATGTAATTCAAATTATTCAATACAAATTCTTTCGTCAAAAAGTCACCATTCAAAATCTGCGAAAAAGCCGATCCTTTCGAAGGCGCCTTTTCGGATTTCGGAGATTTGGCTTTTTCCGACTTTGGAGCAGTTCCGCTACCTACTATGTATTCATCTTCATGCATTCTTTACAGCTATTCTTAATTTAGCGCTTCTAGCACGTGGATTTCGTTCGTTTTCTTCTTCCGTAGATACGATTGGGTGTCGAACGATTTCTGTTAATGGTTTCTGCACATTCCCGAAGAAATCCTTTTCAATATCACCTGAAAAGGACCCGCGTTTCATGAAATTTTTCACCAGTCGATCTTCTAAAGAATGATAAGAAATAACAACTAATCTTCCTCCTGGAACTAACATGTCAGCTGCCTGACTCAACATTTCTTCAAGAACCTGAAGCTCCTGATTGACCTCAATTCGCACCGCTTGAAAAACTTGTGCATAGAATTTATGTTCTTTAAATTTTGGAGCAAATCGCTTAAGCACATTCATTAAATCACCCGTTGTTTCGATGAGGCCATCCGCACGTTTTCTAACAATTTCTGCAGCGATAGCGCGGGCATTCTTCAACTCACCATAATTTCTGAAAATTCGAATGAGTTCGTGCTCTTCACATTCGTTTATCACTTGAAGTGCCGACTTACCTGCATTTTGGTTCATTCGCATGTCCAGAGGTGCATTTTCACGAATGGAAAACCCCCGCTCACCGGTATCAAACTGATGGGAGGAAACGCCAAGATCAGCCAGAATACCATTTACCTGGGTGAAACGTAAAAGTTGAAGGTGATTTTTTAGGAAAGCGAAATTCGCCGCAACAAAATGGAAATTCTCCGCTTCCCATGCATTTTTCTTCGCATCGGCATCTTGGTCAAAAACAATCAATTGACCATTCGAATTTAGTTGATTAAAAATCGCACGAGCGTGACCACCGCCACCAAAGGTTACATCGACATAAACACCATCCGGACGGATGTCCAACGCATCAATGCTTTCTTGAAAAAGAACCGGTATGTGGTAGCTTGTATTATTTATCTCCATTGTCCAAATCACCCATTACTTCATCCGCCAAATCAGCGAAATCAGCCATGTTTCCTTCAATCATATTGAAGTATTTGGATTTGTCCCAGATTTCAATTCGGTCGTTGTATGCAATCAGCATCACCTCTGAAACCAATCCCACGCGATCCATGTGAGAAGTTGGAATCAGTAAACGACCTGCATTATCCAATGCTATTTGTTTTGCTCCTTGATGAAACAAACGATAGAACATTCGATTTTGCGGCTTGAATAAATTCAATTTCGAAAGTTTGGCGCTAATCTGTTCCCAATCGGAAAGCGGATAAAGCGTTAAACAATCTTCAAATCCTTTATTCAACATGAAATCTCGCTGGGACGCAGGAGGAAGCTGCTTCCGTAATCCGGAAGGCAAAAGAAATCGGCCTTTTTCATCCAATTTCACCTCAAATTCTCCTACTAATCCTGCCATAGCTTTATAATGGGTAAAATTAGTGGATTTCTACCACTTTTTACCACTGGATTTATAAATGTTAATAACTTCTAACGTTTAGAACGCATAAAGGTTTCGTTTTTAACAAAGATATTTTTTAAAAACCCCTTTATTTATGGTGAATAAACGACATTTGTGGGAATATGTGGGAGACTTTTTAACATGCTGTTCATATCCCTTGGTTATACACATTTTTCCACCTGAAATAATCCGTACTTTTGACCCATGAAAAGCAATTTAAAAAGCTGGTCTTTATTAATCCTTCTCGCTTGCATTTGGGGAAGTTCATTTATCCTCATGAAAAAGGGAATGTACAATGCGCGTGGCGAAGTAATTTTCTCATCCAGCCAAGTAGGAGCGATGCGCATGCTTCTGGCGGGACTCAGTCTTTTACCCTTTTCGATTCAAGCCATGCGGCAATTAAAACAAAAAAAAGACCTGATTTATTTTACCATTGTGGGTGTCTGTGGGAATTTTATCCCAGCCTTCCTGTTTACCTATGCGGAAACCCACCTCTCCTCTGGACTCGCTGGAATCATGAACTCATTTACACCAATTTTTACTTTGTTAGTTGGACTCCTATTGTTCTCCCAAAAAATCACTTCTTTCCAAATTATTGGAACCTGCATTGGATTTGGTGGAATTACCTTACTCATTTTAACAGGAGGAACCATTTCAGCTGATGGAAAAGGATTAATCCCTTCCTTGGCAATTGTCCTGGCCACTTTCCTTTATGGCATCAGCCTGAATACCATTAAATTTAAACTTTCTACCTACAAACCGATCCACGTAGCCTCCGGCGGATTCTTTATGGTATTTATACCCTCCATTATTGGCTTCTTCTCATTGAACACGGTTTCCGTTTTTCGAGCAAATCCCGATGCTTGGAGTGGATTTAGCGCCATCGCTATCTTGGCTGTAATAGGAACAGCATTTGCTGTGTTCTTATTCAATGGTATTATTCAATCCTCCTCCGCTTTGTTCGCTAGCAGTGTCACGTATTTGATTCCAATTGTTGCTGTGATCATTGGCTCTTTCTTTCATGAACACATCCATTCAGCACAAGTTTTATCCATGTTCATCGTCATTTCCGGGGTACTTTTAGCGAATTATGGCCATTTATTGAAAAAACAAGGGTGAAAAAATGTCAATTCATTTGTCATTTGAATTTAAATATGTATCTTTGCCCTCCAATTTTGGGCGAAATAATAAATTAAAACAAGCTATATGTACGCAATTGTAGAGATAGCAGGGCAGCAGTTTAAAGTGCAAAAAGACCA
>JBEEIV010000239.1:0-13113 GCA_041169645.1 Bacteroidota bacterium | reverse complement strand
AAAAAAAAGCTAATTTAAAATGATTCTAAATAGGCTTTTTTGTTTGCCATTTAGAAATACTTAATTTTGATTCATGAAATCAACATTTAAATGCGGTATTATTTTCATGTCTCTTGCCTTTATCCCCTTCGTAAGTATGGCACAAATCACCATTGATGCAGACCCAAGGATAGAAAAACTGATTGATAAAAAAGCTACCCGTCAAATCGCAGGTTACCGGCTTCAAATTTGTTTCGATTCAGACAAGGCTATTGTAGATGAAGCGCGAAATAGATTTGCAGGAAAGTATCCAAAAATTGATACGTATTTAACTTTTGAAGCGCCTAATTTCAACTTAATGGTTGGGGATTTTCGCACCCTAATTGAGGCCGAAAAGATTCAAGAGGAAATTTTTGGTCAATTTACCGTGGCCATCATTCATAAAACGATGATCAATTTACCACGTGTAGATTAAAAATGTTTCCAACCTTGTGCTTTTAAGGTAAGTGCGGATCCACTTTTGTCTACAAAATAAATTCCATCCGCTGCATTAGTGACATGGCCAATAATGGAGAAATTAGGATTGGATTGAATGATTTCAAAATCACTTTGTTTGATGGTGAAAAGCAGTTCGTAATCTTCACCTCCATTCAATGCACACGTACTCGGATCCAGGTTAAAATCCAGAGCTGTCATGGATGTTTTAGCATCGATAGGCAATTTTTCATCGTATACATGACATCCGACATTGCTCGCCTTACATAAATGTAATACCTCACTAGCTAAACCATCAGAAACATCAATCATGGAAGTGGGCTTAACACCCAGTTCTTTCAAATATTTTACCACATCTATGCGTGCTTCCGGTTTTAATTGACGTTGCATGATGTAATCATGTCCATCTAAATCAGGCTGAATCATGGGATTCGATTTAAAGACATCTTTTTCTCGCTCCAACAGTTGAAGTCCCATATACGCACCACCCAAATCACCTGAAACTACTAGTAAATCAAATTCCTTTGCTCCAGAGCGATAGACAACATCCTCCTTCTTTACGCGTCCAATTGCCGTTATGCTGATCATTAATCCAGAAACCGAACTGGTTGTGTCACCACCTACCAAGTCTACCTCATATTCGAGGCAAGCTAGTTTAATTCCCGCATACAATTCCTCCAATGCTTCTAAACTGAAACGATTTGAAACAGCTATGGATACGGTAATTTGTTCTGCCTTACCGTTCATGGCACAGATATCGGATACATTTACTGCAACAGCTTTGTATCCCAGGTGTTTTAAAGGCATATACATTAAATTAAAATGTATTCCTTCGATCAATGCATCCGTAGAAACCAATAGGTAATCGTCGCTGCCAGTGTCAATCACTGCTGCATCATCACCAACTCCTAAAATAGATGAAGAATTCTTCAGCGTTAATCCGGATGTAAGTTTATCAATGATACCAAATTCTCCTATTTCACCAATATCGGTACGTGTTTCACTCATGTGCTTTGGATTGTTTTTGCAAAGATACATTAATGTATGTTTCGGGCGGACAATTTTCGGCGGCGGAATTTTTTTATCACGAACAAATTGTAAATTTGAACAAAAGGAATTTTATGAGGACCACTTTCTTATTTCTATTATTGTGTTGCAGTTTAAAGGCATATTCTCAGGACAATTCAGCTCCAGCCGGCGTATTCAAGGTTCGATTAATGGTCGATAAAGAATTAACGAGTCAAGTAATGATAACAGCGCCAAATCAATCGACAAATGCCTTTTCTAGTTTTCGATTACCTTTGAATTTAAAGGATTCGATTTCCGCATTAATTATGCACACCGTGAAAACCCAGCTGTTCACAGAAGCGGGATATATTTACGATGTGAAATCCAATGGATCGAATCGTACGACACTCGAAACAGGAACGTTCAGTGGTGGATTTCCAAAAATGACGAAACGAAGGGCCATTTTCAGTTACGAAAAGGAACTTTACGTCAAAGTGAAGATCAAAGTACAAGGATTCAAAGGTCCTTCTTTCGGAACGACTTACGTTCAATACACGAACATTCATCCATCCGTAAAATTCAAAATGAAAGCCTTCGATGTTGAAAAAAGAAAAGTCTTTTCAAGGAAAATTAGGTTATTCGACTTTGAGAAAATCAATAGCATTCAATTCACAAACCCGCTTGCGACGATTACCAACACCAAAGCCTTAAATCCTGATCAAATTTATCAAATGATCAAGCATACGATCCTCGTTTTTAATGAAGAAGCGGAGAAAAATAAGCGCTAAACTTGAGTTGATTCCAAAAAAAAAGGAGCTAAAAGCTCCTTTGTTGACCCACTAGGGCTCGAACCTAGACTCTTCTGAACCAAAATCAGACGTGTTGCCAGTTACACCATGGGTCATTATGCATTACCTCAAATGCGGTGGCAAATTTAAGAACATTTTTTCTTGATATCAACTAGATTATGAAAAATAATTTCAATGATCTTGCTGAATTGCTTCAAATGAGTGAATTTTCAATGCGAATATTCTTAAATTCGCAGTACAAATTAAAGAACTAATTCGCATACATATGAATTACACTAAATGGAACACCCTACTTGGCTGGCTTGTTTTTCTTTTTGCTAGCACGGTGTATTTGATGACAATTGAATCTACTGCAAGTTTATGGGATTGTGGGGAATACATTACCGCTGCTTACAAGTTAGAAGTCGGACATCCTCCAGGTGCGCCTTTATTTATGGTACTGGGGCGTTTATTTAGTTTCTTTGCTGCTCCTGAATCTGTTGCGGTTTGGATCAATGCATTATCTGCCATTTCGAGTTCATTGACCATCTTATTTATGTTCTGGTCTTTGACTTTGTTGATCAAAAAAATCATCCTTACCCAGCAAAAAGAACTGACTTCTGGTAATCAGATCGCCATTTTTTCTGCTGCCGTAATCGGTTCTTTGGCGTATACTTTTTCTGATTCCTTTTGGTTCTCTGCTGTAGAGGGTGAAGTTTACGCAATGGCATCGTTATTTACAGCGGTGATTTTCTGGGCGATTCTTAAATGGGATGAAGAAATGTCGCTATTAAAAAGTGGAGCGCTTTCTTCGGACTACCGTCCGAATCGATGGATTCTACTCATTTTTTTCATGTTAGGTTTAGCCATCGGTGTTCACTTACTGGGAATCTTGGTGGTGCCGGCAATCGGATACATGATTTATTTTAGGGTAAAAGAAGAAGTGACTGTTCAAGGATTAATTTTAACTGGACTAATCTCCATATTTGCACTTGGTTTTATTCAAGAAGGTATTATCCCTGGGTCTATTGCCATGGCCTCAAGTTTCGAAGTTTCCTTTGTGAATACTTTCGGCCTTCCCTTTTACAGCGGTACAATTTTCTTTTTTATTGTACTTATTAGCGGATGCATACTGCTCGTAAAATGGGCGCAAAAACAAGGCAAAACGATTCTTTATAATTCGATGATGGGATTGGTGTTTTTGTTAATCGGTTACAGTTCTTTCGCTGTGATTGTCATTCGATCTAATGCCAATACCCCATTGGACGAAAATGACCCAGAAAATTTAGTAACGCTTCATTCATACCTGAAACGCGAGCAATACGGATCTGCACCCATTTTATTCGGTAACTATTGGAATTCCTTCCGCAATGGCGAGGAGATGACGGAAAATGGCGCGCGAATCCTGAGTAATGATGCATGGAAAGATTTATCTCCTTATTACCTGCGTCGATTTGTCATCATGGATGGTGATGCAGAAGTGAAAGCTTTTACTAAAGAATCTGATGCGAATAAATGGATCAGTGAGCACAAAGGTGCTTATTCCATTGAAGAAAAGTACTATGAAAGTAATGCCTCCATTCGTCATGGAGCCGTTGCAACATATGCACAATCAACCATTTTCCCAAGAATGTACTCAGCTGATAGTCCGATTCACCAACAAGGGTATGCAAAATGGTCTGGATACGATCCAAATGATGGTACCAATACCGAAATCGGGCGGGATGGAAAGCGCCTACCAAGTTTCGGAGAAAACCTCACTTACTTTATGCGATACCAAGTAAATTGGATGTACTTACGCTATTTCATGTGGAATTTTGCTGGACGACAAAACGACATTCAAGGTCATGGAGATAATTTACATGGGAATTGGATTTCGGGTATTTCATTCCTTGATGAAGCGCGTTTAGGTAGTCAAGAATACCAGCCTCATTACACTACGGATAATCCGGCTCATAATAAATTCTATTTGTTGCCTTTAATTCTAGCTTTAATCGGGTTGATCTTTCATTACCGTAAAACACCGAAAGATGCCTTTGTACTTACACTCGCATTTATTTTTACTGGTTTAGCTATTGTGGTGTATTTGAATCAAAAACCGATGGAACCAAGAGAGCGTGATTATGCATATGCAGGATCGTTCTATTTCTTTGCCATGTGGATAGGAGTTGGAGTTTACGCCATCTACGATTTTGTTCAACGCAAAATTGCCTCCCAGGTAAATAGTGCCGTGATTGCCAGTGCACTCGGTGTTGCCGTACCCGTTATTATGGGTGTTCAAGGATGGGACGACCATGACCGAAGCGGAAAAACATCGGCTCGCGATTTGGCGACCAATTATTTAGAATCTTGTGGTAAAAATAGTATACTATTTACTAACGGTGATAATGATACCTTCCCGCTTTGGTACTTACAAGAAGTAGAAGGAAAACGTACTGATGTTCGTGTATGTAACCTATCCTTAATGGGAACTGACTGGTATACCAATCAGATGAAAATGAAGTCTTATGATTCAGATCCGCTTCCAATTAAATTTAGAGAAGATCAAATCCTGATGTATGCAGGAAATACGGATCAAGTATACTTTATGCCATTGCTTCAACTATTGTCCATGAATCCTTCTGAGGAAATCATTACGAAAGTATTGGACATGCGTTTGAAAAATAATCCAAGCGAAGCCGTTAACGCTGCACGTTATTTTGACCAAGAGGCACAAAAAATCTTCGCTAATGTGGCCATTACAAGTCCGGATTTAATCGCGACGCGTGATGCGATCATTTCCACAGATACCACAAAACTTGTTCAAGCTACTGTTCAAAAATTCCTTGGAGTGCTCAAGTTATATGAAGGAGCACGTGCAGGTGGGGTTGAATTTAAAAATGGTTCTGGTGAACAACTGCAAGAATTATTGGAAAAATACGAGTCAATTTGGTCTGCTGTTGATTTCAAGGATGCTATGGCTTTCGTACGCGATGATAACAACATGTTAATTGATGAGGGGAAACGATATAGCTTCTTCCCTTCAAATCGCTTCACACTTAAGGTAGATAAAGAAAATGCCTTGAAAGCAGGAACCATCACGGAAAAAGAAAAAGCACGTTGCGAGGATGAAATCATCTTTGAATTTAGTACAGAAAGAGATCCCGCGCTAGCACGCGACGAAGTAATGATGATGGACATCGTAGCAAATAATGATTGGAAGAGAGGTATCTTCTTCTCTAGTAGCCGAGGGTCATCTTTTGCCGTAGCATTATTATCAAGTGGATTCATCAAACAAGTAGGAATGGCGTACGAATTAAGTCCTTTGAAAGAAGAACCGATGTTCTACAATGTATCCAAAATGATGAAAAACATGATGGGCGTATATCAATATGGTGATATGGCAAATCCTAAGGTGTTGACAGATTATTACGCGCGTCGACATACCGTTCAATACCGTTCTAATTTCTTGCTATTAGCTGAACAATTATTGAACCGAAAGCAAAATAAGAAAGCCATTCAGGTGCTGGATTATTCCATGAAATTAATGCCATTGGAAACCGTTCTTGACTTCGGAGAAGTAAATTCTTGCGATCCATTTATGTCCTTAAAATTCAATGAAAAAGATCAAGAGTATCAATACCAAGGACAAACGCTTCGCGCGAAATGCAGTGGCTCTTTACATGAATATGTACAGCTTTACTATTTGGCTGGAGACAAGAAGAAAGCCGAAGAACTTGGACAAAAATTGTTGAAGAATTTCCATAGTGTATTTGCCTATTTTGATCATAGTGATGCTGAATTTGCAGGAAACCCGGAAAATGCTGAGGATTTAATCGCGGCGATGGATGCATGTTTTAAAATGAATGCACTCGCACAGTCATCGACTTATGGAAATCCTTCATCGGCATTTTCAAAAGCATTAAAAGCAGAAATCAACCATGTATATAAAGCCATGCTGCCACGTATTTACCGAGAATTAGAAGTGCTTGCTGCTGAAAATGGCGAAAGTAGCGGTGGTTTTGGTCAAACCGGCGCATATACTGAAATGATTTCCAGTCTTCAAGCATACATGGGGGCAATGGCTGAACATTACGGACTCATCAAATCGCGTGCAAAGAAAGCGGTGGTACCGCCAAATACACCAACGATTGATCCGAGCGCCTTATTACAAGGAGCAAAACCAACTGATACACTTCGTTGATGCTTTGCACCGGTGCATTTTATGCTCAAATAATCGATCTTCGTTCATCCAAGATCATTCCATTTGATATGGAATACAGGAGAAATGATCGGAAGGATATTCTTGCTGATGAAAAAGGAATTCTTGTATTTCAAGAGGATCCCAAAACGGAAATAATCCCGAGCACTTTTATACAAATTGTTAAGGATTTATTGAACCAAATACCGTTGACTAAAAAACCAATTTGAGATGATGGAATTACCAAAATTTGAACTCCCCTTTTTCGCAGCATTATTGCTACTATTGGTCCTTGCTCGCTTCTTTGGAGAAATTTTTGAACGCATGAAACAACCCGCGATGATTGGTGAGATCATTGCAGGAATCATTTTGGGTCCAACCCTTTTAAATTTTATACATCGCACAGAAGAACTGAAGGTTATATCGGATCTTGGGGTTTTTTTGTTGGTTATCCTTGCCGGACTAGAAATTAACTTCGATGACATTTTAAAATCGATGCGGGGAAGAAACATTGTCATTTCTCTTCTGGCCTTTTTGATTCCGATTTTGAGTGGATTTATGATCGGCAAATTGTTTGGACAAGGTGTAATGACGACGGTTTTCATCGGGTTGTGTGTAGCAATAACCGCCTTGCCTGTAAGCATTCGGATTTTAATGGACTTAGGTAAATTAAACACCGAGGTTGGACAAAAAATCATCTCCGTTGCCATTTTTGACGATGTTCTTGCACTGACGATCCTTGGAATTCTCTTGGATTTAAATCACATAGATAAATCTTTTTCCGCCATCACAACAGCAACTATTTTTACCGGTTTAAAATTGATTGGTTTTATTCTGGTTGCCTATATATCGTATCGCATCATACAGCATTTCTCGCAAAAGGAGAATTTTGTCGAAAATCAAATTGATCGCTTATTGAGTGTGCTTAAAGGGAAAGAGTCTTTATTTGCCCTATTATTCATGTTCATCCTTTTGTTCGCTACCATGACAGAAGGTATTGGATTACATTTCATCATAGGCTCCTTTTTTGCCTCTATGCTGTTAAATAAAAAACTCATTGGTGCAAAAAACCTTGACCTATTCCACAACACGACTAGCAGCATGGCCATGGGATTTTTGGCGCCCATTTTCTTTGCTGGGATTGGATTAGAATTCAAGTTTTCTGCCATTGAAAATTATGGTTTGTTAATCGCCATCATTCTTGTTTCATTCTTATCTAAAATACTCGGTGGATACATCGGAGGGCGCATTGCGAATATGGGGCACCGTCAATCAATGACCTTGGCATACGGATTAAATGCTCGTGGCATTATGGAACTTGTCATCGCAAATATTGCATACCGCGAAGGATTTATAAATGTGGAGATTTTCTCCATGCTTGTTATCATGGGTCTTATCACAACCAGTTCGACGCCATTCTTGTTAAAACAGTCTTTTTATCGCCTCAAGGCATAGATAAGAAAGAACATGAAAAAGAAAGCAAATTTTTTTCTGGTACTTCTTATAATTTACGTTCTTCTACAATTTACATGGTGGGGTAACCTTTTGATTCGGCTCAATAGTCAAGTTGCCATTTCAGAAAGCGACTTTCAACGCCGTGTTTGGATGATTATTGGAGAAGGGAGTGTATTTATGGTGCTTTTATTGCTAGGCATCTTAAAAATAAGACAGGTAATTCTAAAGGAAATATCCTTGACACAAAGGCAATCCAATTTCCTGTTATCCGTCACCCATGAGTTAAAAACACCGATTTCTTCTGTGAAACTATTTTTACAAACCATGTATAAACATGAGCTGCCAGAAGAAAAAAAATCGGATCTATTAAAAAAGGCACTTGATGAAAACGAGCGTCTTGGCTTATTAATTGATAATATTTTACATGCTTCAAGGGTTGAAAATAAATCCCTTCAAGTGGTTAAAGGCAACTTTGATTTGTCTGAATTGCTCGTGACAATTGTAGATCGGTTTCACAAACGACAATCGAGCGAATTCATTCACATGGAATTTGAGAAAGAACAACAATTCTTTGGTGATCCATTTATCATTGAAATGATTGTTGTAAATCTTTTGGAAAATGCCTGTAAATATGCCGGACTTTCATCGAATATTTGCCTTTTCATGCGAAAAACGAATACTCATCTGGTTTTTGGAGTGAAGGATGAGGGTCCAGGTATCCCTGTTTCCGAGAGAGATTCTGTTTTTTACAAATTTTACCGCATCGGGAATGAAGAAACCCGACAAAAACAAGGAAGTGGATTGGGTTTATTTATTGCTGCTGAATTTGCTCTCCTTCAAGGTGGTACAATAACATGTAAAGAAAACAACCCGAAAGGAACGATTTTTGAGGTAACTTTGCCACTATGACAAATCATTTCGGACTCATCATTTTAGATGGATGGGGTATTGGGGACAAATCCGCATCAGACGCTATTTCCGCAGCACACACACCGTATATGGACTCTTTGTGGTCTATGTATCCACATGCCACCTTGCAAACGAGTGGTGAACATGTTGGATTACCTGATGGACAAATGGGGAATTCGGAAGTGGGTCACCTAAATATCGGAGCTGGAAGGATTGTTTATCAAGAGTTAACTCGCATTAATAAATCGATCCGAGAAGGCGCGTTTCAAGAGAATCCTGTCATCTTGGAAGCATTTAAGGTAGTGAAGGAACGCAACGCTAAGCTGCACTTTATTGGACTTGTTTCCGAAGGAGGTGTCCATAGTTCACAAGCTCATTTACATACACTTTGTGACATGGCAAAAAACCATGACATAGAAAATGTATATATCCACGCCTTCACGGATGGACGAGATTGCGATCCCAAAAGTGGTTTGGCATATATTCAGAAATTAGAGGAACACTTAACCTTAAGTACCGGTAAAATCGCCTCAATTATTGGTCGGTATTATGCCATGGACCGAGATAAGAGATGGGAACGGATTCAGAAAGCATATCAATTAATCACACAAGGAATTGGTACAAGAATAGATTCCGCAGCGGAAGCGTTGATGCAATCATATGAGCGTGGAATAACCGATGAATTTATCGAAGGATTCATGATCGATTCGAATGGACTCATTGAAAATGGTGATGTTGTCGTTTGTTTTAATTTCCGGACTGACCGACCAAGAGAAATTACGACGGTTTTAACACAACAAGCTTTTCCAGAATTTCAGATGACTCCTTTGGATTTGCATTATTGTACCATGACAAATTACGATGCAACTTATCGCGGATTACACGTCCTATTTGAAAAGGATAACCTAATTAATACGCTCGGTGAGGTCATATCAAATATGGACCGGACTCAAGTTCGCATTGCAGAAACAGAAAAATATCCCCATGTCACTTTCTTTTTTAGTGGTGGTCGCGAAGAACAATTCGTTGGTGAGAAGCGCATCATGGTGAATTCACCAAAAGTTGCCACATATGATTTGCAACCAGAAATGAGCGCCCAAGAAGTGAGGGATTGCATCCTTAGGAGTATCGAAAACGATCAGCCAAATTTTATTTGCCTCAATTTTGCTAATCCAGACATGGTAGGACACACCGGAGTTTTTTCGGCCATTGTTAAGGCAGTGGAAACAGTCGACGAGTGCCTAAAATCTGTGGTAGAATTTGGTAGAAATAAAGGATATGAATTTTTAATCATCGCCGATCATGGAAATGCTGATTACGCAGTCAATCCAGACGGAACTCCAAATACTGCACACAGTTTAAATCCTGTTCCCGTAATCTTAGTCACTGATGACAAAGGAATTGAATTAAACGATGGAATATTGGCAGACGTTGCTCCTACTATTTTAAATCGAATGCGCTTGGCGGCACCTATTGAAATGACTGGAAAATCCCTTTTGCAAACTAATTCATAATCGCAACATATGCGTTTAATGAAGCGGCTATTAGCAACCATATAAAATAAGGCAATAACAATAAGGACTTAACCTTTGAAGCGGAATTGTCCATTTGACGGTTTAATAGAATCAAGCTCAAGATTAATGAGATCAAAATCGGAAAAGCCAACCAGGTCAGATGAAAATAGAAAAATATGGGATTCCAACTTACATTCAAAAGCAAATGGACTAAGTAGGTGTTTCGGCGCTTTTTTTCACCCAACACAAATACGGAACTTGTGGTAAGGTATAGTGTGAAACACAACATAATAATCGTCCAAGCTAATCCGAACACAAAACCCGGTGGAGTCCATGGTGCTTGATTTAAATGCACATACCACGCATTCTCATTTGGACTCGATCCCATCAAAAATCCCCCGATTGCCAAAGCACCGAAGTTTAAAATCAAGTAAAGAAAAAAATGGGCTAGTTTTTTCATGTCAACAAAATCCCTTTGTGTCCTAATAAGTCAATCATTTGAAAGTCTTCTTGTTTGATGCTTCCCGGGATGAATAAAAATCGTTTATCGTACATGACATCATTCACCCAAAAACTTACCCAATATTCATTCGTGAGGTCGAATAAATCAGGCATAATTGGTTCAATGCGCGCTGCTTCGTTCGGCAACATGATTTCAATCCCTTTTCTCAATGTGGAAGTGGCTATTTTTTCCCCTGTTACTGGATGTTCTCCATATCCCGTTGAAGTAACGATGATTCCCTCCATAATGTCATCGCGTAAATTCAGTAAATATACGATGTACTCTTTTTCATTGTTTTCCAAAGGGATCTCCACCAAAGCGATGGCTACATTCTCCACTTTGGGACCTTTTAATTCTTCTCTCATGGTGTGTATTCAATTGACTTAAATCCAAAAACGACTTCCATATGAACGCGCAAACGTTGTTTTACTTCTTCCATGGACACCTTTCTGCCAAGTTCTTTTTCTAAAGAGGTAACGGCTTTATCATCAATTCCACATGGAATAATGTTTGAAAAATAATTCAAATCCGAATTCACGTTAAATCCTATTCCATGCATGGTAATCCATCTTGAACATTTAACCCCCATCGCACATATTTTCCTTGCCGTGGCTTGATTTGGGTTAATCCAAACACCGGTTAATCCATCATAACGCCCAGCGGAAATACCGTAATCACCCAAAGTTAAGATAACTGCCTCTTCCAAAAAACGCATATACTTATGTATATCCGTAAAAAATTGCTCAAGATCGATGATTGGATACATAACCAATTGACCAGGACCATGGTATGTGATATCTCCACCTCGATTAATTTTGTAATACCGAGCGGATGCTTGTTCTAACTGATCTTCATTTAACAATAAATGCTCTAGTTTTCCGCTTTTCCCAAGGGTATATACATGCGGGTGTTCGCAGAACAACAAATAATTCTCAGGTACGTTTTGGGTCTCATTCGTTCGATTAAGGATTTTGATATCCACCGACTTTTTGAGAAGCGATTCTTGAAAATCCCATGCTTCTTTGTAATCAATGAGTCCGAGGTCCCGAACCTGAACGGAAGGTGTTTCCATTAAAACTTCGCCAATTCTCCTTTCAGGTAATCGATGATTTCGATGTCCATGATATCTGCACCATTCATCTCACACAAATAATAAGATGCCCAGTCCACAATGTGAATTAAATACAAGGATCTTTCAATGAAAGAATCTCCTTTTGCATGGAGGGTAAATACTTGACCACATTTCTTTTCAACGGCGTCTTTTGTAATCTCAAAACGCTTTTGATTTCTTGGGTGTAAATCACCGGTGCTAAAGAATACTGGCGCGAATCGAGCGTCTCCTCCACTCCATCCTACCAATTCATTGTGATTCATTTCAGGAATGGTGTGATGCCATCCTAAATATTTAGAATTCTCATTAAACTGTTGTCGGGCGCGTACAATCACTCCTTCGTATTTCGTCTCTGCATAATATACACCTACTTTACCAAATAAATGCGCAGCTAATTCTTTTCCTACTGCTTGAATTGATTCTAATTCATTTGTAAGAACCTTTGCTGATTTATTCATAGTATCCACGTGAGTAGCAGAAGTAAATCCTAGTTCAGCAAGAATATGTAATAATTGAACAACAGAAAATGCCAATGCACTTCTAGGAGGATTTCCACCCGGAACAATGACGCAATCATACCCATTCGTTGAACAAAAAGAAGCCAAATTTCCACCACTCGTGATTCCAATGATATGGCAGCCTTTTGCATGAGCTTCATTGATGCTCATCGTCGTTTCTTCTGTATTTCCTGAATATGATGATCCGATTACTAAAGAGTTTTTTCCAGCAAAAGCAGGAAGAACATATTCGTTACTGACTACCACCGGAATTTGAATCTCGTCTTGAATCCAATTGGAAACTATTTTCGCACCGATACCAGATCCGCCTAAACCACAAATAACAATGTTATGTATTTCATTTTGTGGCTTTTGAAATTTACTTGCGTTTGCAATCGCTGTAGCGTCTACAATATTCTGAGGAAATGCTTCTATTAACTTTTTCATTCATTTATTTTTTACACCTGCAAAGTTACAAGAATGATTTAAAATTACGCTGTAATTTCGAATTACCTTAGAATGGTCACATGCCCAACTAATGTACGCGTTTCACTTAAATTATCTGTGTATTTAATTTTCCAAGTATATGTTCCTAATTGAACATCCTTATTGTCTTTGTACCTTCCATTCCATCCCTCGGATACAATGTCTGTCTCCCACACCAATTGTCCCCAA
>JBEEIV010000238.1:0-4105 GCA_041169645.1 Bacteroidota bacterium | reverse complement strand
AATATTGATGGCGAAGTGATAGAAAAGAATCATGCCGACACAATAGGCGTATACCCGATTAAAAATGGAACGCTGTCGTTCAGCAATCAAGATGATCCGAATCAACATAAACAAATACAAGCCAAAAAAGAATAAAATCCCTACAAATCCCCATTCTTCGGCAAACGGACAAAAAATGAAGTCTGTTTCACTTTCAGGTACGTGGTTACTTTCAACACTCGATACCGAAGCTTTATTATATCCTTTTCCTAGCAGTCCTCCAGATCCAACTGCAGCCATAGCACGATTCCGGTTGTAATCTTTACCATTCGGATCTTCGCGCAAACCTAAAAATAATTCAATGCGGTCTTTTTGGTGAGGAGCCAAACTATTGAATCCGTTATCCACGATGAAGGACAAACCACCAGCGAAGACAAATCCTAGAATAACAATGACTGTTCCGCGCGAGCGTTCTCTTTTCGCAGAAAAGCGCTGAAGGAATAAAATGGCTAAGACGGAAAAAATGAGTAACGTAGTTATGACACCAATCGAACCAGATACAGGGAAAGGCAAAAAGAAGAAATCTAATTTTACAGAGTTGAGTAACAGAGTAATTACGCTGATGAAGATCATCACAAAGAGAATGGGAATGAAGTGACTTCCTACCCAGGTTTCTTTGAATCGAACTCCCGGAATCCTATTGACAAAGCTTAAAATGATTGGATCGAAGGTGAGTCCTTCGCGGTACATCACAAACAAAAACGAAGTAAAAACAACAAAAGTACCGGCATCTGGTTGCAATAAAATCAACGCCATTGGAACCAACAAAATCGCACTTGCTGTCAGGACACTACTCGTATTTTGTTGTTTGACACTGATGCTGCTGATGTATTTTGCTAGAAGAAGAGCTGTTGAAATTTTTGCGAATTCGGCTGGTTGAATCCCCATAGATCCAATGCCTATCCAAGCACGTGCACCATGTACTGCCGGCATAAATAGAACGATGACAAGCAAGAATAAGGTAAAGCCGTAAATCGGAAAAGCGAAGCGCCGGTATATATCTGAGTCGATAAGAAATACCAAAAGTCCTAAAAACAAGGAAACAACAATCCAAATTAATTGCTTTCCGTACATCATGGAAACATCAAAGATGCTCGGATGTAAATCTGTATATGCCACTGAATAAAGCGTAGCCATTCCAGCAACCAACATCAGCATGAAGGTGATGAACAAAGGCCAGTCCAAATGGGAAATTAAACTTTCTTCTTTTCTCATTAGCGTTGATTTGGAATGTAGGAAAGTTTGGCATCGATGATGCGTTTTTCTTTTTCCTTATCTGAAATTTTTCGTTTCAAATATTTTTCAATCATCAGACTTGCTATTGGTCCAGCCCATGTCCCACCGAATCCTGCGTTCTCCACAAATACGGCAATGGCGATTTTGGGATGGTCCATTGGTGCAAAGGCAATGAATACTGAGTGATCTTCTCCGTGAGGATTTTGAACGGTTCCTGTTTTTCCACAAATGACAATGTCGTTCAATCGTGCCATCGCCGCTGTTCCACCCGCTTCATTCACCACGCGTCTCATTCCTTCAATAACAGGCGCATAATGTTGCTCATTCACCATCGTACGTTTTTTAGTACGGTAAAGTGGTTTTGGCCCTTTTCCTCCAATTGATTTCACAAAGTGAGGTACATAAAACCATCCTTTGTTGGCAATAATTGCTGCGATGTTCGCCATGTGTAGTGGCGTTAATTTTACTTCACCTTGACCAATGGAAATCGAACGAATGGTCGAAAAAGCCCATTGATGATGGCCGTACCATTTGTCGTAGTATTTTGCATCGGGAATTAATCCAGGTCTTTGTCCAGAAACATCGGCATCCAAGGTTTTACCAAGTCCAAAACTGCGCATGTATTGGTGCCATTTGTTTAATCCATATTCGGCATCGGCAAAAACCCCTTTTTTCTTTCCTTGTTGAATGATGCGTCGAACAACGGCATAATAATAAGGATTACAGGAATACTGTACAGCTTCTGCCACACTTCGTGCAGATGGGTGATTGTGACAGCCAACAAGGCTTTTGTCACAGGCGAATCCAGACCGTGCCGTAATCACCCCTTCCTGCATTCCGATTAAGGATTGCACCAACTTGAAAATGGAACCAGGTGGATATTCAGCCTGTAACGGCCGAGGAAATAAAGGCATGTTTTTATCCCTAGCTAATTTGGGATAATTTTCACTAATGTTTCTTTTTCCTACCAAGAGGTTTGGATCATATGAAGGAGCTGAAACCATTGCTAGAATTTCCCCGCTTGATGGTTCGATGGCGACAATACAGCCTTTTTTATTTTGCATCAATAATTCACCGTAGGATTGAATGATCATGTCCATCCCTAATTTTAACGGATCAGCTTGACGCGCAGTGGTATCGTATTTCCTATCGGCAAATGATTCAATGGCATTATTTAATGCGGATGTTACAATGTATTTAATTCCTTTTCGACCCCTCAATTCACGTTCATAGAACTTTTCAATTCCCGAACGACCAATATTATCTCCTGGTTTGTAGAAAGGATCGCGTTCAACTTCTTTCTGATTTACCTCGGACAAATACCCCATAATATTCGCGCCGCTTTTGAATGGATAATTCCGCATGCTGGTCACTTTCTCGTAAAAGCCCGGAAAATTTTCAAGGTGCGGTGCAATTCTTGAAATTTCTTCCAAGGTCAGTTCTTTCAAGAAAGGATACTTACGGATTTTCTGATAATTGGAGGTGCGTTTGCCTGTTAATTTATTGTAATATGTTCCTTCACCTTTGACGATTTCTTTGAAACGATTTCGAACATCTTCGACTGTCCAACCAATTAATTTTGCAAATGCGACGGTGTCCAAATTTTTGATTTCGTCTTCCACCATCATTAAATTGAAATAGGTTCGATTGGAAACGATTTTCATCCCATTTCGATCAAAAACCACGCCTCGCGGCGGCGTAATTTCAATGCGTTTTTCTGCAACTTCATGCGCCCTTAATTTCCAGGTGTCATCCACTACTTGCATGTAGAACAGCCGAAATGTGTAAAGGAATCCCACCAATATGATGAAGGCCAAGATCACATAACGTCGGATGTCAAAATTCATTTTACTTTGGATTTTTTAATCAAGAAGCTTTGTAGTAATAAGCAAATTAAAAAAGATGGAACGGCACTGAAAATCGTTTTTTGTAGAATGAATAAGAATTGATTGAGTTGGAAAATTTCAACCAAAAAGTACCAAAAATGATGAATCAACAAAAGGACCCCAAAGACATAAGTAAACCAGCGATTCCCCATGTCAAATACATTCGGCTCTTTCAGTGGATCGTATCCTTCCCGTGGACCGTAAAATTTAAATAATATCGGTCTGAAATAGGCCATCATCACTAAGGAAGACGCATGTAAACCATAAGTATTTGAGAAAATATCGATGATAATCCCAAGAAGAAACGCCAAGCCCATTAAAGAAATCACGCCCATTTCAAAAGGAAGTAACATGATAAATAAAGGGTGTACCATCAAATGAAACCCGTATCCAATTTCTAGTTGATTAAATATCAATGTTTGCAAAAGAACAAACACGAAGAAACGAATGATGTTTTTTGTTAAGTTATTCATCGCAATAAATCCTCTTCTTTGTCTGGTGGAATCAGTCCTTCCAGTTCTTTTTGTTCTTCAATCAATAAATTCTTCACAACATATACGCGCTGCAGCGTACGGTAATCTTCTGAATACCTCAAAACCACATTCCAAAGTGGCTCACCTTCGATCGATTCAATTTTTTCAACTTTCCATACGGGAATACCTCTTGGAAAAATCCCTGATCCCCCTCGGGTTACTACACGAGACCATTTTTTAATACGTAAATCATTGGATATTCCATCAATCGAACCCCGTCTTGGGTCCCGGCCATTCCATTTCAAAATTCCTGACAAATGAATCGGTTCTATGATAACATCGATGTTAATGTCTTTGGTTAAAACCGTTTTCACCACGCAATAATGCTCGCTTGTATTGTGTACAATACCAACAACTCCTTTGTCCGAAAAAACGCCCATATTTGGTTTGACACCTTGTTTGCTTCCGATG
>JBEEIV010000237.1:0-4319 GCA_041169645.1 Bacteroidota bacterium | reverse complement strand
CATTAATCAAGACCAATGATTCACCTTTTTTCCCTGCTCGCGCAGTACGACCACTTCGGTGCGTATAATTCTCGATGTCATCGGGTAAGTTATAATTGATGACATGCGTAATGTTATCAATGTCCAATCCACGAGCAGCAACATCTGTTGCAACGAGGATTTGAATTTCCTTAGAACGGAATCGATCCATTACGCGATCGCGCATTGCTTGCGTTAAATCACCATGTAGCGGTTCTGCACTGTATCCCTCGCGACCTAATTTTTCCGCTACAGTAGCGGTCTCATTTTTCGTTCGGCAGAAAATCAAACCATAAATGCTTGGATTAAAATCAATTAATCGTTTCACCGCTTCGTAACGATCACGCTCTTTCACCATGTAATAAATGTGATCGATGTTTTCGTTACTTTGATTTTTGTGACCAATGGAAACTTCTAATGGATCATGCATGTACGTTTTCGCTATGCGCGCAACCTCAGAGGGCATCGTCGCAGAGAACAACCATACATTTTTGTCAATTGGTGTAGTTTCCAAAACTGCATCAATATCTTCTTTGAATCCCATGTTCAGCATTTCATCTGCTTCATCAAGGATTACATAGCGAACTTGAGCGAGTTGAACAACCTTTCGGTTGATTAAATCTACTAAACGTCCAGGCGTAGCCACAATAATGGATGTGCCTTTTTTTACGTCTGTAATTTGTTTTCTGATATCTGTACCTCCGTATACCGCTGTAATATTACAGTCAAGGTATTTCGCAAAAACATTTAAATCCTTCGCAATTTGCAAACAGAGTTCGCGCGTTGGACAAATGATCAAACCTTGTGGAAGTCTGGCTTTTGTATCGATGTTATTAATTAACGGCAAGCCGAATGCCGCTGTTTTTCCTGTTCCTGTCTGCGCTAGGCCGACAAAGTCGCAATCCTCCTGCATCAGGTATGGAATTGCTTTTTCTTGGATGGGGGTCGGTGCTTCAAAACCCAATTCTGTTAACGACTTCAGCACCTCACTCCTCAATCCGAGCTCTTCAAATGTCATCTTGTTATTTTAAAATTGGGTGCAAAGATACACATAATAAAAGGATAAGTTGTTAATAAGTTGATTCTAAGTGTTAAAAAACCATGAAAGAATCTTACAGTTAGCATTTTATGTCAACAAGACCTTGACATCTTTGCAGAAAATTAAATGGCGGAATTCCCATTTTAAATCGCTCATTTCATGTTATTTGAGTAAATTCAACACATGAAAACAGGATACACCCGTTTATTTTTACTGTTTTGCATCGGGTTCTTCGGTTCTAATTTGGTCGCGCAACGTGTTCAATCCTTGCTTCCTGATGTTCACGTTGATTCAATCATGAAAGTAAAACCAGGGGCATCAAAAATGGCTTTTGATCCAATCACACAACACCTTTTTTACACGACTTCGGATGGAAAGATTTATGAAGTTTTCGAAGACCTAGGAATTGATTCCCTACGTTTCAACTCCAATGAGCACGGCCTCACGCGTTTGCAAGGAATCTGTTTTTTGGATAGCACCATGTACCTTTCGGGAAACATTTGGTCTAGTACCTCTGGTGTTGGAATCATCGTTAAAGGCAAATTAGAAGCGGATAAATCCCGCACTTGGACCACTATGGTCCTTACGGAAGCGTATCCCACTAGCAGTCCTTATGGTGATCACGGTTTTACTGGAATTAACATTGATCCAACCAAACAATTCCTCTTCTTTTCTGGTGGATCCCGAACTTCCTTTGGCGAAGTGGAAACCAACAATGGGAATTACCCAGGTATGCGTGAACAAGCCTTGACGAGTAAAATTTACCGCATTCCAATTGATTCCGAAAACCTCTATTGGCTGAATGACTCCGTTTTTCTGAGCAATAGTGGTTATGTTTTCGCGGAGGGCACAAGAAATGCGTATGATATGGCTTGGAATGCGGAAAACCACCTTTTTGCAGTGGATAATGCAGGAGAAAGAGATGATCCAGAAGAGTTGAATTGGATACAAGAAGGGCATCATTACGGTTTTCCTTGGAGAATTGGCGGAAATGAAAATCCCTTATTAAATCCGATGTACGATGCAAGCCAGGATCCTTTAATCAATCCTCTAAACAGTGCTTACTTAGCGGGGTATTTCAATGCTGATCCAAACTTCCCTCCCATTCCATTAGGAATTCAATTCACGGAACCATTGATTCATTATGGAAACGTCGCAGATTTTTACAAGGATCCAACCTCTGGTGAAATTAAAAAAGCGAGTGAAACAAACACTTTTATTCGAACGTTTACGGCGCACCGTTCTCCCCTAGGTTTAAGCATCGATCGTGACAGCTTGTTATCCGGACCATTCAAAGGAATGTCTTTCGTTATGAGTTTTATGCCAGGAGGCGATAGTACAGGTTACACACCGTTATCCCCTTGGGGATCGCCGTGTCCGTTTGTTGATGCATCGCGCGAATTAGTCATGATGGATATTCATTATGACGACCAGTTAGCAGATTATACCATTCGATCATCCAATGTTGCAACCGGATTCTACTTACCTGTGGATTTGGAACAGATTTCGAACGCACTTTATGTCATAGAAAATAATGGCACCTTGTGGAAAGTGACCTTTCCAGTTGAAAACACCAATCCACCTCTTTGCTTTGCGGATGGCATTTTTGTTTATCCAAATCCATTTTCGACTTCATGTCAAGTGTATTATCCGAATCCCTCCATGGAACAACGGACCATCAAATTGTATGCAGCAACAGGGGATTTAGTTTATCAAACCCCTTTATTTGAAGCATCTGTTATGACCTTGGAGAAACTAAATTTGGCTAAAGGAATGTACGTTCTTATTGTTGATGCAGCAGGTGAAGTTCGCGCAAAACAGCAAGTCATTCTTTATTGAAACCAGACTCAAATAGTTGATTATTTTGAACTTTGTACAACATGATGCATGTTTCCCGCGTTTTCAACGACTAAAATTCCTATTTTTGACCCAAATTAAACTGAACACATGAATCTGACAGGTATTATTTCCATCTCTGGTAGACCAGGATTATTTAAAGTTATCGCTCAAGGAAAAAACAGCGTAATTGTTGAATCAATGATTGATAAAAAACGTTTTCCTGCGTATGCAACAGAGAAAATTTCAACCTTAGAAGACATCAGTATTTTCACATACGAAGAAGATGTAAAATTGACGGAGGTATTATCAAAAATGAACGAAACATTTACAGATAATTGTCCGGCACACAAGGAGGAAATGAGTGTATTGACCAAAGCAATGGAATCTTTTTTACCTAATTGGGATCAAGACCGTGTTTACCCATCAGATGTACGTAAAATCTTCCAATGGTATCATTTAATCAAGCAAGCCGGCTTGTTTGACGTTTCAAACGAAGAAGCAAGTGAAGCACCTGTGAAAGAGGCAAAAGCTAAAACAGATGCCGCCAAAAAGAAAGCGCCAGCTAAGGCAACTGCCACAGCAACAAAAGCGGCGAAACCAGCAAACGTAAAGAAAGCTGCTCCGGTTAAAACAGGAAGCTCTCGCGGAAAATAAAAACACTTATAAAAGTAATCATTCACCTGTCGATACGTCAGGTGAATTTTTTTGTCCACTAAAAATCATTCTCCATGATATTAGAGAAAAAACAACGACATTTCATTAAACAAGACCTTACCATAAATACGTGGGATGATTTAAAACCCTATTTCGATGATTTATTAGCACGTAAATTATCCGATTTGGAGGCATTTGAACAATGGTTAAAGGACAGAAGTGAGTTAGATGCGGTGATTGAAGAAGATTTCGCTTGGCGTTACATTAAAATGTCCATTGACACAACAAATGAAGCATTGTCAAGTGCCTATACCTTTTTTGTCTCGAAAATCCAACCGGAATTAGCTCCATTAGACGATGCCTTGAACCGAAAATTCATGGATTGTTCCTATCGAAATGAGTTCCATGATGCAGCACATAAAATCTATTTTCGAGGAATCGAAACACAAGTCAAACTTTTTCAAGAAGCAAATGTCGCAATTGAGGCTTCATTGAATGAATTAGCGCAAAAATACGGTGCGATCAGCGCGGCTCAATCCATTGAACATGGAGGTAAAACGCTCACCATGCAAATGGCGAGTCAATTACTCAAAGATCAGGATGAAACCATCCGAAAAACGGTTTTTGAAAAAATGGTCGACCGTAGACGAATGGATACGGTCCAATTAGATGACTTGTACACAGAATTAGTAGAAAAAAGAAATCAATTGGCCTTAAATGCAGGATTTGAAAATTTTAGGGATTATAAATTCCAAGCCTTGGGACGCTT
>JBEEIV010000236.1:0-4138 GCA_041169645.1 Bacteroidota bacterium | reverse complement strand
TTAATGGTACAACTGACTGGGTATACGAGGAGGAGTTTTCCATTACAAAAGCGTACGGCTGGTCTCCTGACAGTAAATACATCGCTTATTTGCGATTTGATGAAAAAGAAGTGCGAGAATTTAGCATGGACTTTTATGGTGATTTGTACCCAGAACAGTATACCTTTAAATACCCAAAAGCAGGTGAATTAAACAGTGTGGTTACAGCACATGTGATTGCGCTCGATAAGAAGAAAATTCAAACCATTGAGCTTGGAACATATGAGTATATTCCTCGCTTGAATTGGTCCGTGGCGTCCAATCAATTAATCATTCAAACCATGAATCGTCATCAAAGTGAACTGAATTACTGGTTGGTGGATGTTGCGAAGGGAAAAGTCACGAGTAAAATATTCTTTACAGAAAAATCTAGAACTTACGTTGATATTGATGATAACTTATTGATTTTAAAGGATGGTAAATCAATCCTGCGAACGAGTGAAGAAAGTGGATATCGTCACATTTATCAATTGAACTTTGATGGAACCACAAAACAAATTACCACCGGACCATGGGATGTGATTGATTTTCTTGGTTTTGATGAAAGTACACAACAAATTTATTTCAGTTCGGCAGAAAGAGGCCCCATTCAAAAGTCAATTTATTCGGTTCTGTTGAATGGACAAAACAAATCTGAACTGACGCCTACTTTAGGTTACAACGAGGCAGAATTTTTAAATGGCATGAAGTATTTCATTCATACCTATTCCAACGCAAATCAAGCGCCTGTGTATTCTTTGTGTAAAAGTGATGGCTCTGTGTTACGGGTCTTGGAAAACAACCAGGGTTTGATGGACAAAATGAAAAAAGAGCGTTTGTCCACTAAACAGTTCATTACGGTAGACGCAAATGGCATTAAACTCAACGCTTCTGTGATTCTTCCTGTTGGATTTGATCCATCCAAAAAATACCCAATGTATGTGAATGTTTATGGTGGTCCAGGGCACAACGAAGTATTGAATAATTGGGATGGCAATGATTATTTCTTTCATCAATTATTGGCTCAAAAAGGATACATCGTCTTCCAAGTAGACCCGAGAGGAACAATGTACCAAGGTGCAGAATTTAAAAAGTCCACTTACTTACAATTGGGAAAATTGGAAATAGAGGATGTAATGAATGCAGTTAAGGACTATTCCAAAAATTCTTTCGTTGATGCGAGTCGAGTAGGAATCATGGGTTGGAGTTATGGTGGATTCATGGCGTCTTTGGGTATTACCAAAGGAGCAGATGTTTTTAAAATGGCTATTGCCGTAGCACCTGTTACTAACTGGAGATTTTATGACAATATTTATACGGAGCGTTTCATGCGCACTCCTCAAGAAAATGCGGATGGTTATGACCGTAATTCACCTATCAATTTTGTCGATAATATGAGAGGGAAATATTTGTTGATTCATGGTTCGGCAGATGACAATGTGCATTTTCAAAATACCATGGAAATGACCACTGCGCTTGTCAAAGCGAATAAGCAATTCGAGCTTTTTGTATATCCGGATAAAAACCATGGAATTTATGGGGGGAATACACGAAATCATTTGTTTCAAATGATGTTGAAATTCATTGAAGCGAATCTGTAAATCAAACTATTTTGAGAATAAATTGTTATTATTTTACAAAGGTCAATGGGAGTTCGACCATTCTTTTGTAATTTAGGGCAAAACTTTTAAACCAAACATATATTTCGTCAGAAAAAATGAGTGAACTAGCCAAAATTGAACTTGATGGGAAGGTATATGAACTTCCAATCATAACCGGTACTGAAAACGAAAAAGCGATTGATATTTCTAAGTTGAGAGACTTAACGGGATATGTGACGTTAGATACGGGTTACAAAAACACGGGTGCTACAAAAAGCGCCATTACTTTCCTAGACGGAGAAGAAGGAATTCTTCATTACAGAGGATATTCAATTGAGCAATTAGCGGAAAAAGCTTCGTTCATTGAAGTTGCATATCTTCTCATTTATGGAGATCTTCCAACACAATCGGAGTTAAGTCAATTCGAGGACAGCATTAAAAAACATACCTTGGTGCATGAGGATATGAAACAGTTCTTTGAAGCCTATCCTTCAAAAGCACATCCGATGGGTGTCCTTTCGTCGATGATTGCTTCATTGGCTACTTTTTATCCTGAATCTTTGGATCCAAACAGAAGCAAGGAAGCGAAAAATCTAACCATTCACCGCCTTATCGCGAAATTACCAACGCTAGCAGCATGGGCATACAAGAATTCCATTCGTCATCCATTCATGTATCCGAAAAATGAATATGACTATTGCAAAAACTTTTTGTACATGATGTTTGCCATGCCTACGGAAGACTATAAAGTCGATCCAGTGGTGGTGAATGCCTTGAATACCTTGTTGATTTTACATGCAGATCATGAACAAAACTGTTCGACTTCTACCGTTCGTATAGTTGGATCGTCACAGGCGAATTTATATTCTACTGTTTCTGCAGGTATCTCTGCACTTTGGGGACCACTGCACGGTGGGGCAAACCAAGAGGTAATTGAAATGTTAGAGAAAATCCATAACGATGGTGGAAATGTAGACAAATGGGTATTGAAGGCGAAGGATAAAGAAGATCCTTTCCGTTTAATGGGCTTCGGTCACCGTGTTTACAAAAACTTCGATCCACGTGCGAAAATCATTAAAAAAGCATGTGATGATGTATTGGAGAAATTAGGTGTAAATGATCCATTATTGGACATTGCTAAAAAATTAGAAAAAGTTGCCTTGGAGGATGAATACTTCAAAGCAAGAAACTTATATCCAAACGTAGATTTCTATTCTGGAATCATTTACAAAGCCTTGGGGATTCCATCTGAAATGTTTACCGTGATGTTTGCTTTAGGACGTCTACCAGGATGGATTGCACAATGGAAAGAAATGACAGAAAATAAAGAACCAATTGGTCGTCCACGCCAGATTTATATTGGAGAAACGAACCGAGAATACGTTGAGATCTCTAAACGATAAAAAAAAAGCCCTGACGATTTCGTCAGGGCTTTTTTATGAATTAATTTTCTGTTGGTGCAGATGGTTCATCAAATGGGAAATGTGTGCGCTTAGATCCGGCATACGTTTCAAACATTCGGAAACTACATTCAAGGTCACCATTGAAAACTTTGTGTTTCGCACTCGGACGCAAACCAATGGATTTTAATCCATCTTCACTCGAAGTAATGATCCATGCTTGTGAATTGGTCATGGTATGTTTCAGCCAGTTGCCAATGTTTTCATATAATTCTTGTGTGTTGGCAGCCAAGCGCTCTCCGTATGGTGGGTTCGTCAGTATGAAAATGGCTTCGTCATCCAATTTGGTATTTTCTTCAAATGAACAAACCTTCGTTTCAATGAAGCGACCAAAACTCATCGACCTTAAATTGCGACGTGTTTTTAAAATCATTTCATCGGATAAGTCAGATCCCATGATTTTACATGGTAGCGATCGGACAGTTCTAGGTGCATGATCGTAAATCTCGTTCCAAATAGCCGCGTCGTAATTTTTTAAATTCTTAAAAGCATAATGTTGTCGTTCAATGTTAGATGGAATTCCAGAGGCTAATAATGCTGCTTCCATAAGCAGTGTGCCAGATCCACAGAATGGATCTAGGAAGGTTGTTTTTCTGTCCCATTTGGATAAGCGAATCAAACTAGCAGCAACTACTTCATTCATTGGTGCATCACCAACAGCTTCTCGGTATCCTCTTTGAAACAAAGGAATGCCACTTGTATTCAAAGAAATGGTGACTTCCCTTTCTTTGATGTATAAGTCGAACAGTACCTGAGGTCGTTTCAATTCAACATCCGGTCGTTCATCAAAGGCATTGCGAAAAGAGTCCACAATGGCGTCTTTAACCACTAAATATGGGTATTGTGTATTATTAAAAAGTGTTGAGAAAACAGCTCCTTTGACAGCAAAGGTTTTCGAAACATCAAAAATTTCTGTCCACTTAATTTTCATGGAGCGGCGGTATAAATCTTCTTCTGAATTAATGAAGAATTTATCGATTTCCACAAGGATGGAAATGGCGCAGCGAGCATAGAGATTTAAATAATAGACATCTTTCCACGTACCTGTAATGCGAACAG
>JBEEIV010000235.1:0-3140 GCA_041169645.1 Bacteroidota bacterium | reverse complement strand
TGATTTGTGTTCCATTCAGGTCCAAAAGTTCAAGTTGTGTAATCTCGAAAGGTGAGCTTACATGAAGTACATCCGATGTTGGATTGGGATAAACAACAAAAGCAGGTGCCTCCGGTTCTTGTACACTGGTAGCATCGTCTTTGCGTACTTCGATATCGTCAATGTATAGTTTAAATCCATCTAACGTCACATTGACAAAAGCAACATAAATGGTTTGGTTCTGGTATCCTTGCGTAAATAAATTAACTTCACGCTCGGTCCATTCGAAATTTTCTTCCTCAATGAATCCAATCGTGTCGGTAAAGCTACTCAGTTGATTGTCTGTTGTAGACACCAAAACAAGGTAATTGTCAGGATAGGATGGATCATGTGATTTCGCATTCCATTTAATGTAATTGCCATATGTGCCCAATGCCAATGGAGGAGTAATCATCCAACGACTAGCCGAATCCATCGCAGTAAAAAACGATGTCGAAGCAGCAACAGTATCTAAGGTGTTTTCCGGATCAACAACGGTAATCCATGCACTTGTATACTCCGCAACTGCTGGATCAGGTGTGTTGCCATCATTGTCCACAATGGTATAATTAGCAGGCATTCCTTGTTGAAAATCCGTTGAAAGAATAACTGTCTGAGCAGTTAAACCCAACGTAAATAAACTGAATACGATGATTAAAATAGGTTTCATCTGGTAAAGTTAACTTTAAAAGTGCCATTATACAACAACACGAATTGCTTATAGGTTTGTTACTAATCGACTAACGTAATCAAGATGTCATTAAATTCTTGGTAAAAGCCATCGAATTCTACGAGGTGTTTCTTGAAAAAAGCATAAATCTTTGGCCAATCAGTTTTGTCAAAAAAATTCACACCAGCTAATTCCCAGGAAATCCGGCCAATGATTTGTCCCTCTGCATTTTCAAAACGAGGATTCCAATGGGTTGGAACGGACATGGCATTTTCTAAAACAACCTTCAATTCGGTCAACTGCTCCCAAACGATGGCTTGTATGCCAGGATCTTTGAATTGAATATCAAAACAAATCGCCGTTTGATTTCCCGAGCAAATCATGCGCAAGTAAGTGTTTTTTACTTGCGTTGGGTAGTTGGACCAATTGACTCTGCGTCCGGTATGGGACATTTGTCCGCGCATGTGGTCTTTAAAACCAGACCAAAAGGCTTCGTTATATGCTTTACGTTCTTCCTTTGGAAGCATCTTTATTTATTTCCTTTCGCGTAATCAGCTAAGAATTGTTGCAAACCTAAATCTGTCAATGGATGTTTTGCTAATGCTTTGATGGCACTTAACGGTCCAGTCATTACATCTGCTCCAATCTCAGCACAATGAATAATGTGCATTGGGTGGCGCACCGAAGCAGCAAGAATTTCCGTGTTAAACGCATAGTTATCGTAAATCACGCGAATTTGCTGAATCAATTGAATTCCATCGGTTGAAACATCGTCAAGTCGTCCCAAAAATGGAGAAATGTAAGTTGCACCAGCTTTTGCAGCTAAAAGTGCTTGTCCAGCAGAGAATATTAAGGTACAATTGGTGCGGATTCCTTTTGCTGAAAAATACTTAATTGCTTTGATTCCTTCGGTAATCATTGGGATTTTAACTACGATGTTTTTGTGTAGTGCCGCCAATTGTTCTCCTTCACGAACCATTCCTTCAAAATCTGTTGAAATAACTTCAGCGCTCACCGGACCATCAACGATGTTGCATATGGCCACATAATGGTTCAAGATATTTTCAGCACCAGTGATGCCTTCTTTGGCCATCAAGGAAGGATTTGTTGTTACTCCATCCAGGATTCCTAAATCGTTCGCTTCTTTAATTTCTGCAAGATTTGCAGTATCGATGAAAAATTTCATGGGTCTTATTTTTTATTTTTGATCATTTCTTGTTGTTTGCGTTGCATTTCTTCCAATTTTTCTTGAAAACGCGATTTTTTCTTTGCTTTATCTCCTCCAGCATTTGTTGATTTACGTTCTGCCATTTTCAAACGCAATTTGTTTTCATCCACAAAGAAGCGTTTGATAACCACCATCATCAATATGGAAATCAAGGTTGAAATAAAGTAGTAATAACTCAATCCTGAAGAATAATTATTAAAGAAGAAAATCATCATGATTGGGAAAATGTACATGATTACTTTCATGTTTGGCATTCCAGGTTGCTGTGGTTGTTGCATATTACCACTGTTCATAAAGGTATATGCTAAGGTTGTTCCTGCCATTAATAGGGTAAATAAACTGACGTGATCACCATAAGGCCAAACAGAAAACCCGAAATCTAATATCGAATCATATGAACTTAGGTCTTCAGCCCATAAAAATGGTTGTTGACGTAATTCGAATGCAGCTGGGAAGAAGCGGAAAACCGCTAACAAAATAGGCATTTGTATCAACATTGGAACACATCCTGCGAGTGGACTAGCGCCAGATTCTCGGTACAAGGTCATCATTTCCATTTGTTTCTTCATCGCATCTTCTTTGTTCGGAAACTTAGCATTCAAGGCGTCAACTTCAGGTTTTAAAATCCGCATTTTTACCGAAGAAACAAACATCTTCCATTGAATTGGCATTAAAATCAACTTCAAAATCAAGGTCAAAATGAGAATAGCGATTCCCACACTCATACCGTAATCTACTAAGAGGTTGAAAATCGGTTGAACCGCATATAAGTTGATCCAACGGAATAAGCCCCATCCGAAATTTAGAATGTCATCATAGTTACTATTGTATGAGCGAAGTAATTCATAGTCATTCGGTCCAAAAAACCAATTGAACGATGCCTTGTTATTCGTAAAATCAAGGGCCATCGTTGCCGAATAACCTTTTAAAACATTCCAACTTTTTACTTGGTCGTTTTTAAAGGTATTGATGTTGAATTTGGTTCCTTTTTTCGGGAATGGATTTACGGGTTTTAGGATGGATGAAAAATAGGATTGCTTAAAAGCCACCCATTCGATATCGTCTTCCGCAACGGCATTATCATCCGTCGTTTCACTCAAATAGTCAAGTCCTTCGTTTTTCTGATTGAAACATACTGTAGATACACGACGTTGCTCACTGAACAAGCGCTCTGTTTTTTGATAATCAGCTTTCCAGTTTAAGGTGATGTTTTCATTTGCAACA
>JBEEIV010000234.1:0-4188 GCA_041169645.1 Bacteroidota bacterium | reverse complement strand
GAGCTGAAGGTAAAGTTTGGTGTATTGTTGATTAAATTCTGACTCACGCCATTAAAAGAGTAGGCAGAAGCTGCCGTGCCAAATCGATCTGTAGTTAAGACCGCTCCATTGTTTGAAAGATGGGCAGCATTTGAGCTCACATCATTTGAATTCCCATTAAATGGATAATAACCAAGCAATCCATATTGCGGGACGTAACTTGGTACTTGGGACCAAACGTGATTTAAAAGAAGAAAGCTTGCGGTGAAAAGTAGTATTTTCTTTACCATACAGACCATAATAATTGTGATTGAATGTAGAACGAAGATAGTATAATAATGTAGAATCCATTTTTTAGCCGTTCAAATTTGCGAAAAACACAAACGAAACTATTTTTCTTGTGAAATATAGTTTTGATTTGGTGATATTTACTGATATTTTTGATATCAAATTGTTACATATGAAATACATCGTACTTGCGCTAACTGTCGTTTTTAGCTTTTTTTATTTTGGACAAGAGTTGGATCCGGGATATGCCGCCACTCGTTCCTATATTCAGTTCAAAGATGGCTCTAAAATACCCGTTAAAAAGCCGGTAATCATCTGTGAGGACCAATGCTATTATATGCTCAGACATTCCTCCATTTGTGATGTGAAACCCATAGCTGAGATTGAGGGATTTAGTAAAGGCAATGATGTACGCTGGATGGATCCGAAGGAGTTCAGACGAATTGGCTTAAAACCTATTCGTGGTTATTTATGGGGAGTTGTATTCTTTTATCCGTTGGTACCAGGACCAGGATTATTCATATTCATGGATATCGCGAAAAGAAAACGCGTGAAGCGCATGTACATCACAATGAAACTCAAATAAAAAGACAAAACGATGAAGCATTTATTTTTTGTAGTAAGTTACTTTCTTACTTTTCAAGTCCTGTACGCACAATCCGATTGGACTTTCAAACCGTATGTCGTGGTGAATGATTCAATGTATGAAAATTTGAAGCACCCAGTATTTATTATGGATTCAACCTTGTTTATTCGAACAGCCGAAGGTGAAGTCTTGACCTTTCCTTCAAGCGAAGTGGACTACATCAGCAAACGCTGTTTTTATAAGCGCATCGAAGAAAGAGAGAAAGAACATTTATCTCGTTCAGGGAATACATTAGTTTATTTCAGCCTTGTTAGCTTACCTATTGGAACTTACTTGACACAGACAAGTATATCCTATTGGAAATACTATGGAACGACCAAATCATTAACTAAGTTTCTAACAGGAACGGTTATTTTCATCATACCTGCGACCATCACGCTTCATCAACTCATTTTGCACAAAAGGGTAAACCGCATGATCTTGGAATCCAAGGGTTTGAAGTTTCGAATAAACTAGCATCTTTGCAACGGAATCTTGAACAACCATAACAGATATGACTAAATTCGTTTTCCTTTTGTTACTCTCCTTGCCGTTCGTTGCACAAGGTCAGCACATTCGGACAAGTGATGGCAAGGTGTTATATCCCATTCAACCGGTGGTGATGTATGATACCATGATTTATTTTATGGCTTACGATTTTGCTCCGGTTCAAGATATTCCCCAAAGATACGTGAGTTCGATGAGCTCTGAATGCATGCCCGTGTACGTGCGCCTTGCAACGCTACAACGGTTTGAGAAAAAAGCAAGAAATGGCAGTTTGAAATTAATACTACTTGGTATTTCAGGTATTGTGCCCGTGGCTTTTTATTACCGGAACTATCAATATGAACGTCGCATGAATGCCATATTTCAATACATTCAATCAAATTCAGTAAAAAAATAAGCAAATGTGCAGAATCATCACTCTCTTGTTTTTTGTGGCTGTTTTTCCTTGGAATGAATTCGCTCAGACGAGCCTCGTGGACAAAACCTACATCGTCTTACATGATTCAGTGACGGTAGATGTAAACCGACCGGTATTTATTTTCGGAAATGAATTGATTTTTCGAGATGCAAACACGGTTGCAGCATCCGTTCCAATCAAGGATGTGACTTTTATTAGTCGCGCGTGTCATAACCATCGATTAAGTAACCGTGAAATTGACCGACTCTCCAAACCATATTTTGCTAAAAAAGGAACAAACATTGCCTTACTTTCCTTCGCTTCCATAGCGGTTTTAGTAGAGTCCGTTTACGGACCATTTAATCCAGCGAATAATTATTCGATGGCTGCAATATCAGTCGGATTTGTGGTATTGAATAAGGTTATCGTTAAAAAACGGCAAGAGCGAAACGAAATGATTTTCAGTACACGTGGAATCGACATTGACTAGGGAAGCAATTCAGGTCGGTATTCAAAATGCATGGTGTCGTAATGACGCCAACGTCCACCCCAAATGAAGCCGTGTTTTTCAAAAATCGCTACGATTCCCATCGGAATGCGATTCTTATAACTCAAAGCACTCGCTTCATCTTTGCAGCCACAGTCCCATTGCCAGTAATTGGAGTACGACGTGTTGATGTCGATGGTGATTCCAAACGAATGGGCACTCAAACGGTTGGTTCCACTGATGTTTCGCCAATTAAAGGTTCCGCCAATGTTTGTTAGGTACTTTTTCCACTCTGGATGTTCGTCCAACTCTTTAGATACCTTCGTTAAAGCGAGGTTTGCACCATTTATTTTGGAAAACCTAAGCTGGGTATTCACCAATTTTGGACACCAAGTAACAGTTGTTAAATTTTTAGCAACTTCTTCCTTTGTGTGGCCGTAAATTTCTTTGAAAAACGCATCGTTTCGCACACGACCCGCATCCGTGTTTTTTTCTGGCGCTCCTTGATTGTACCCATAAAAGAGCTGATCTTGTATGTCCGGTTTGTTCAATAAATCAGGGATGGACTTTTTTTCAAAATCGTCGTAAGTCATTTTTTTGCCAGACTTGAATGTCACTATGTTGTTTTCCACATTGGTGATGATTCCGGGATAAGACCGCATCAAAACATGATCCTGAACTTGAATAAATGATAAGAATAAGAGTAGAATCAGCATATTTTAATCGCAATAAGCGGCTGAACGCGCGTTTTCACTGAAAATCCGGTTGTCAAGATCTGGGAATTCGTTACCGATGCAATAGTACCATAGATCGGTGGAAAAAGCACCTTGTTTTTTTAGAATCCAGTTTCCATTCACCCGTTTGAAGAGCGCTTCAACATGGCAACAATCGTATTCACCTTCTTCAGGAAAATTCAATTGTTTTCCATCTTTCCGTTGTACCGATCCTTCCATCCAAGCATATGTCCCAGAAACCATGAAATGATCCACCACGAAAATAACGTCCTGTTCGATGTCATTTTTGATTTCATTCCGAAGTAAATCGAGCATTTGCGTTCGCTCCTTCGTATTTGCTTCGTTTTTCACTTTGAAATTGCGCATCGATTGAGCAGAGACTGTTTCTTGCGCGAAAAAAAGGCAAATGGCCAAGTATAGAAGTGGTTTCATCCGATGATTTTTGACGAAAGTAACAAATTTTATTGAGCTCAAAAAAAGCCTTGTTTGAAGATTAATGTTATTTTTATCTTTACATTCTTAAAAACGGCTTACATATGAAAAGAATTTTTATTCCGTTGGCACTTACATCGTTCTTGTTTGCATGTGGAAACGACGATGCGAAAATTGAAGCACTTGAACAAAAGTTAAATGAGCAAGAAAAGGCCATTCAAGACGAAAAACAAGCAGACCTCGAAAGAGAATTATCGGAGAAAAATGCTGAAATAGATCAGTTGAAGGCGCGTAAATCCAAAGAACAAACGTTTTACGCGAGCGGTTCAGGTGATTATCCGGAAGCGTCAACGCGCCTTTTATCTTATGACGACTTAGCTGGAATGAGCAAAGGAGAGTTGCGCATCATGCGCAATGAAATTTTCGCGCGCTATGGGTACATTTTTAAATCGCAAGATTTAATTAACCACTTTTCATCAAAACGTTGGTATCAACCATTATACAACGATGTAAACCACCGATTAACACGCATCGAAAAGCAAAATGCGGATTTCATCAAAACCTTTGAGTAAGCAATGTTAATTGACTTGCGAGCGATTTTATCCAAAATCATCCTTAGCTTTTTTCTATCTTTTGTTCTGATTTCGTGCAGGACAAAAACGCATACACCTGTTTCATTTTATTATTGGAAGCAAGGGTATGCACTATCAAAACCGCAAAAGGACCTCTTAAATCAATG
>JBEEIV010000233.1:0-2502 GCA_041169645.1 Bacteroidota bacterium | reverse complement strand
TGGGGTACTTGCATAAGTCTGAATTGGCGTAGTTATATTGGGTAATTCATATATTTCAGTTGTGAGAACAACATTGGTTAACGGAGATCCACTAAAATTTTTAATTGTGGCACCGAGGGGAATTCCAGAACTCGCTTGAGAAATGGAAATTCGCGTATTTCGATTTGTGACATACGTAATACCAGCATCATTATTCATTGGAAGAGCATTAAACGTAAAGCTCCAGGTAAATCCGGTAGCTTCCCAAACGTTATCCCATTCGAAATAATAGGTTGTTCCCGCCATTAAAATGGCATTTTCAATTTTGGAGGCATACGCATTTGTTCCGGTTGAAATACATCCTGCAAAATCATCGTTGTTTGCTACGGGTGTTAACGGGGAACATGAACCAGACCAAATCCAAAGGCGTGTATCAGCACCTCCTCCACATGAATTAATGTTTAATATACCATTAGAGGTTGGTGTGTACGAATACCATCCTGCAGCTGTTGCCGTTGTTTGAGATGGCGTTCCAATAAGTGTGCTTGCCGTAAAAGTTCCTGGAGTCACCGGCAGTGCAGTAGCACATGTTAGTCCCTGAGCATGGGTTTTAAACCCAATACCCAACAGCGAAAAACTGAAGGCAAAGTGTAGTAATTTCTTCATAGTAATAAGATTAAGTGGTTAATTATCTACAAGTTAGCTAAATTTATTTATAAACAAAAAAAATAAAATAAATTATACTAACAAAATTTGAGCGTGAATCAATTCAAGTTTACTGAATGAAAATAGAAATGAGGATATCAAATTATTTTTCTTCTTTGATACCTGAGTAAAGAAAAGCCCAATAAATTGCTTTGTCGATAAAAATGCTTTTGGGAGGAAATATCCTTGTTTATCAGATAAGGGAATCGATCAAAATTATGGAACCAATATTTCGATAGATACCGGTAAGTGATCGCTGTAACCGCCTAAATACTTATCGCCTCCATATGTTCTGAAGGGCACCTTTTTACCTTTGTATTCAGTGATTAGGTAAGGAAAAGAGGAGATGTTGCCTGAATTTTCTTTCATATGCATCTTGCCGCTTTGCATTCCTTTGGAAACATAAATATGGTCAAGAACACCCCATTCTTCTTTGTAATTATAGGTTCCTCCATATTCACCTGATGCTGCTGTAATAACAGGAGTCAAACGCTCTTGAATGATTTGAGGTGCTTTGTCTTGTGGATGATCATTTAAGTCTCCTAAGTAAACAATTTTTGCTGACGGATTGCTGGTTAAAAGCGAATCGATGAAATGTGCACCGACTTCGGCTGCTTTCATTCGTTTGGGTTCACTTTCGTCCGCGCCAGAACGTCGGCTAGGCCAATGATTCACCAGGACATAGAAAACTTCCTTTTTACAAGCGAATTTTGCCCAAACGATGTCTCGCGTGAGAGGAATGCTATCACCTGGAAGGATAAAACGAATCTTGCCAGATTTCTTTAATTTAAGCAGGTTTTTATCGTAGATCATTCCGACATCGATGCCGCGTAAGTCTGGACTTTCGTAATGAACAATTCCGTAATTTGTGTATCCTTCTATAATTAAGTCGCTGAGAACACTTTTGTTTTCGATTTCGGAGAATCCTACGATCATTGGACGTTTCAAGTCGTTCATGACTTGACGGATATGGGTCAATTTTTCTTGGTAACGAACACTGTTCCATTCTGACTTCGATTGTGGAAGAAATTCCGCATCGTCGTTCGGTCCATCGATGGTATCGAATAAGTTCTCTGTATTGTAAAAAGCAATGGAGTAAGTCTTTTGAGCTACTGCACATTGAATAAACAGAAAAACAATAAGTAAACTTTTTATATTCATGATATTTCTTTTAATTACCAACTTCCACCGGAACCACCGCCGCCAAAGCTTCCTCCGCCAAAGCCTCCGAATCCACCGCCTCCAGAGCTACCTCCTCCGAAACCTCCGCCAAATCCTCCACCGAATCCTCCTACGAAGAATCCTCCGCGACCAAACGTTGTGCCATTGCCACCGCGACCACCTTTTCGTATCATCAAAGTTACAATGATTAAAATAATGATTAGTCCAATAATGGAACTCGTCACATCATTTTTACGGTTTGACTTTCGATAGGATTTTTCATTGATTTCACCTTTCGCCATTTTTTGCAAAACGACCAAGGCATTTTTGATTCCCGTAAAATAAGCTCCTTTTTTAAAATTTGGTAGTAGTTCATTTTCAACGATTTCGCCACACGAAATATCCGTAATCGCACCTTCCAGTCCGGCACCGGGAGCAATGAAAACCTGACGACCACCTTTTTCCTTTGTAGGCTTTATTAACAGTACGACACCGTTGTCTTTTTCCGCTTTTCCAACACCCCATTGTTTACCGATTTCAGCTGCATAACGCCAAGGTTCATCACCACCGAGGTCGTCAACAATGACCACAATGATTTCATTGCTTGTTTCTTGTTCAAAGGCGTCCAGCATTTTCTCCAATTCCGCTTCTTCTGTC
>JBEEIV010000232.1:0-4162 GCA_041169645.1 Bacteroidota bacterium | reverse complement strand
GGAATTGTCCTTTGTCAATAAGACCGGTTCCAAACGAATATCCGCACCGATAAAATGAACAAATTCATCCGGTGAAATCTCACCGAGCCCTTTGAATCGTGTTATTTCCGCTCCTTTACCGATTTCATCGATGGCATTTCGGCGTTCTTCATCGGAATAACAGTAAATTGTTTTCTTCTTATTTCGGACACGGAACAATGGTGTCTGAAGGACATACACGTGATTGCGTTTGACCAAGTCAGGAAAGAACTGCAAAAAGAAGGTCAGTAAAAGCATGCGAATGTGCATCCCATCGACGTCGGCATCGGTAGCGATTACAATTTTATTGTAGCGCAAATTGTCCATGTCATCTTCAATGTCCAAGGCAGCTTGAATCAAGTTGAATTCTTCATTCTCATAGACGACTTTTTTAGTCAAGCCGTAACAATTTAACGGTTTACCACGCAAGGAAAACACAGCTTGTGTGTTCACATCCCTTGATTTCGTAATGGACCCACTTGCCGAATCTCCCTCTGTTATAAAAAGCGTTGTCTCCTCTCGTTTATCGTCCTTTAAGTCCGTCAAATGCGTGCGACAATCGCGTAATTTCTTGTTGTGTAAATTTGCTTTCTTTGAGCGATCTCGCGCAATTTTTCGAATGCCCGCCAATTCCTTTCGTTCGCGCTCCGACTGCTTGATTTTCTTCTCGATGGTCTCAGCTACATCCGGATTTCGGTGTAAATAATTATCGAGTTTATCTTTCAAGAAATCATTGATAAAAGCACGCATGGACTTACCTCCTGGCTCGATTTCTTGAGATCCAAGTTTAGTTTTTGTTTGAGATTCGAAAACAGGCTCAATCACTTTCACCGCAATCGCAGCAACGATGGACTGACGAATGTCCGAAGCTTCATAGTTTTTGTTGTAGAAATCTCGAATCACTTTCGCAACGGATTCACGAAAAGCACTTTGGTGAGTTCCACCTTGGGTAGTATGTTGGCCGTTTACGAAAGAGTAATAATCTTCGCCATAAGTGCGGCCATGAGTAAAAGCCACTTCGATGTCATCGTCTTCTAGGTGAATAATTGGATAAAGTGGATCTCCATCCATGTTGTTTTCCAACAAATCTTTCAATCCATCTTTCGACTGGAATTTCTCGCCATTGTAATACATGGATAAACCGCGATTCAAGTAACAATAATTCCACATCATTTTATCTAAATACGCTGTTTTAAACGCATATTTTTTAAAGATGGACTCGTCCGGAATAAATTCTACATATGTTCCATTTGCTTCGTCTGTTTTTTCAAGAGCGTATTCTTTCACCAATTCGCCTTTTGAAAATTCCGCCGCTACTTTTTCCCCTTCACGTACTGAATACACCATGAAATGAGACGATAGCGCATTTACCGCTTTGGTCCCCACCCCATTCAATCCGACAGATTTCTTAAACGCTTTGGAGTCGTACTTTCCACCGGTATTCATTTTAGAAACAACTTCCACCACTTTTCCTAGTGGAATTCCTCTTCCATAGTCGCGAACTGAAACTTTTCCGTCCTTGATTTTGATATCAACGCGCTTTCCATTCCCCATCACAAATTCGTCGATGCAGTTATCGACTACCTCCTTCACTAGGATGTAAATTCCGTCGTCTGCAGCTGCACCATCACCCAGTTTACCGATGTACATTCCCGGCCTAAGTCGAATGTGCTCCTTCCAGTCGAGGGATCGTATATTGTCTTCCGTATATTGATTTTCTGCCATTTCGAATGTTATGATTTTCGGAATAACAAAAATAACTTTTACAAGCACCAAAAAAACATCAAAAATGGCTTTTTTATGAACGAAATTCAGTTGATAAAGGGCTTTTAATCAAGAATGAAGCTCGAAAAGCTAACAGAGGTTCCTCAACCGGATTTAAATCACGCGAATTTCCAAGCAAACAATTGTGTTTTCGACTCAAAATCCTATCTTTGCCACCAAATTTGAATTGAGTTATGGCAAATACATCAGACATTCGAAACGGATTGTGCATACGTCACAATGATAAATTGTTTCAAATCATTGAATTCCAACACGTAAAACCGGGTAAAGGCCCCGCTTTCGTTCGTACTAAAATGCGGCAAATTGAAACTGGAAAAGTAATCGATAATACCTTTTCAGCAGGACATAAGATCGACCCTGTTCGCATCGAAAACCGAGAATACCAATATTTATATCAGGAAGCTGAATCGTACGTATTCATGAACAATGAAACTTTTGAGCAAGTAAATATTCCGTTAAAAATGGTTGAAAAGCCAGATTTCCTTCAAGAAGGAATGATTGTAAATATTTTATTTCACGCAGAAGAAGAGATGCCACTTGTTGTAGAATTGCCGATGTACATTATTTCTGAGGTAACGTATACAGAACCTGGAGTAAAAGGCGACACGGCTACTAATTCAATGAAACCTGCCACTATTGCAACGGGTGCAGAGGTAAGAGTTCCTTTGTTTATCGATAATGGCGAAGTGATTAAAATCGATACTAGAACAGGAGTTTACGTGGAACGCGTGAAAAACTAACATAACCTTTTTTGAACAACAATTCATCCCTCATGAAAAACACCGCACTCACACAAAAACACATTGATCTCGGAGCGAAAATGGTTCCTTTCGCTGGATACAACATGCCCGTACAATACGAAGGTGTGAATGCTGAACATGAAACGGTGCGTAATGCTGTTGGTGTTTTTGATGTTTCGCACATGGGGGAATTTGTACTCAGAGGACCAAATGCTTTGGCACTGATTCAAAAGTTTGCTTCAAATGATGCATCTGTTTTATTTGACGGAAAAGCCCAATATTCATGCATGCCAAATGGAAAAGGTGGCATTGTGGATGATTTAATCATTTATCGAGTAAATGCAGAAGAATATTTTATTGTGGTGAATGCATCAAACATCGAAAAAGACTGGAATTGGATTTCTTCTCTAAACGATTTAGGTGTTGAAATGGAAAATCTTTCGGATCAATATAGCTTATTGGCTATTCAAGGTCCAAAAGCTGCAGAAGCAATGCAATCCTTGACAAGCATAGACTTATCCAACATGACCTACTACACATTTCAATATGGTACGTTTGCCGGCATTGAAAATGTGATGGTTTCCGCTACAGGCTATACCGGTTCTGGTGGATTTGAAGTTTATGTAAAGAATGAGGACGCGAACAAATTGTGGGATGCTGTATTTGCTGCAGGTGCGGATTATGGAATCAAACCAATTGGATTAGCAGCACGCGATACCTTGCGTTTAGAAATGGGATTTTGTCTTTACGGAAATGACATCGATGATACGACTTCTCCGCTTGAAGCCGGATTAGGCTGGATTACAAAGTTCACCAAGGACTTTACCGACGCTTCATTTCTTGCAAAGCAAAAAGAAACAGGTGTCCCACGTAAACTTGTTGCATTTGAAATGATTGACCGCGGAATTCCACGACACGATTACCCCATTTTGAATGCAAAAGGTGAAGTCATCGGTAAAGTTACCTCCGGGACTATGTCTCCAAGCATGAAAATCGCAATCGGACTCGGCTATGTTACGGTTGACCACAGTTCTTTGGAGAGTGAAATCTTTATTGAAATACGCGAAAAAGGTGTGAAAGCCAAGGTAGTTAAGCTTCCTTTTTACAAAGCATAACCCCTTTCTATCAGAGCATTACGTAAATCATCTGCAAAAATTCCGGTTGGATATTTTCCGAGTGCTTTTTTTATTCCTTTGAGAGAGCGTATGTCGTACAAATAAATTTCTCGGTTTAAATCCTTGATGCCTTTCACATCAGCGGCATTTAGATAGGTATTGCGCACAACCAATCCTTTGAGATCTGTGTATTTTTTCAACAAAAGTTTTCCTTCATTGATGTCATCTGTCGAATAGAGTACATCAGCGATTTCAGACAAATCATTGATCCAATATTCGTACGCACAGATTAAACTAATATGAGTCACATTTGATCCCATTTGCGCTACTAAAGCCACTTGTAATTCTTCAAAATCGATGTGTTCATTCCGACAAGAATTGAAGTGTTTTAAATCCAAAAACAAGTGCTGATCAGGTAATAATAGAGGCAAAACATCTTTCAATTTCACCAGCTTTTCCTTTTTGAGCGTTCGGTAATTCAATTGTTCGATTTCCACGTCACCT
>JBEEIV010000231.1:0-2944 GCA_041169645.1 Bacteroidota bacterium | reverse complement strand
TTGTTGTTTTTCAAAAAGCTTTGCCTCCAAAACCATTTCGAACTCATCCAAATCCACTCCCAACGATTCCGCTTTTTTGAAGAGAATCTGTTTTTCTTTTTCCGTGAGCTCCCCATCCATCAGGGCCATCTCAATTAATTTTTCTAGTTGTTCGTTGAACATGAAACTGTATTTTAGTTGACTTGTTTGAATACCGCGCATGATAAAAACTACTTCTGCGCTGTTGCGTACCAAATCTATCTTTTTTTATTTGAATTTCAAAACTTTCACTTGTATTTTTTAAGCTATAAAGGAAAGTTCCTTATATATGTCGACGGTCATTTTCAGTTGGAAACGGTATGCTTGAACCCTGATCAACAGCAATAGTTTTTGACAATTCACCATTTAAACCACTCATTTCGTACATTCGTATATCAATTTCTGATACATGAAAACACTCATCTCCTGGATTGCCCACACAAATGACTTCGATACCGGACACGTGCTGGAAACGGGTCCAACCGCGAATTACCACAAGTATTTTTACAAATCGGAACGACACATCTTACTCTCAGCGGCAAGTGGCGAAGATACGCGATCGGAACTCTTGGTAAATTACTTGAAGCGCACGTATCCGGAACGTACGATTGAATTACGCTACATGGGAATTCAAGATCCAATTGATCACCGGGAGATTCAGGGAAAAGTAAATCCTTTTTTGATTGAATTGCGGGAGGATAAGCTCGACATCTTTGTTTCACCGGGAAGTCCAGCCATGCAAGTTGTGTGGTACTTGAGTCATTTGTCCTTGAACTTGAATACAACCTTGTATCAAATGCGGGAAGCGCGTCACACCAAAACCAAAGACAAACCAGAACTCATTAAGATTGCCTTTGAGAAGTCCTCGCTACCAGTGACAGCGATGTACCATCAGGAGGAAATTCAGAAGAATACGGGAGATGATTACTTCATCACACCGACCATCAAGAAGATTTATGAAAATGCGGCGAAAGTGGCGCAGGTTGATGGAGTCACGGTTTTGATCCTCGGAGCCAGCGGAACCGGAAAGGAAAATTTAGCGAAGTACATCCACCGGAATTCCATTCGAAACGAGCAGTCCTACGTAACCGTAAACTGTTCAGCGTTTAGCGATACTTTGTTGGAGTCCCGCCTTTTTGGCTACAAGAAAGGAGCCTTTACGGGAGCAGACAAAGACACTCCCGGCTTATTCGAACTTGCCGACAAAGGAACCATTTTCCTAGATGAAATCGGCGACATTTCTCCGTATATGCAACAGGTGCTCTTGCGCGCCTTACAGGAAAAGGAAATCATGCCGTTGGGTGGAAAAGCGAAGAAAGTGAATGTCCGTGTGATTGCTGCCACCAATCAAAACCTACAAAAACGCTGCGAGGAAGGGAAATTCCGCTGGGACCTCTACTACCGCTTATCCGTTGTGGAGCTCGACCTACCTACCCTATCCGAACGTGGGAAAGCCGACATCAAAGGAATGATCGAACATTTTCTGACACAGAAAAAGAAGGAATTACACCGGCCAAAAAAATTGCAATTGGAAAAAGAAGCTTTGGAAATCCTGTTGAATTATTCCTATCCGGGGAATGTCCGCCAGCTCGAAAACATCATCTCTCGACTCTACGTCTTCAACGAAGAAACCGTTTCAGCGGAAGTCCTACCGAAACGACTCAAGCAAGCTCCAGCGGATCAACCGATGAACATGGAGCACATCGAAAAAGAGCACATCATCCGCGTCTTAAAACACTTCAAGGGAAACAAGCGTCAAACCGCACTTGCGATTGGATGGGCAATCAACACCTTAGTTGCGAAAATGGAGAAGTACGAGATTAGGGTTGATGCTAACAGTTAATACAATAAAGCCTTTTTTGAAGAATTCTTCCATCCAGCATAAGCTTTATTGCTTACAAAATAAATTTTCAAATCAGCATAAGCTTGATTATTAACAAAATATATTTTTTTATCTGCATACGCTTGGTTGTCTACAAAAAACCAATTTCCATCGTTTTTACCAGCATAAGCTTGATTTGAAACTTTGTAAACGAGCAAATCGGCATAAGCCTGATTATCCACCACAAATACCTTTACATCAGCATATGCTTGATTCGAAACACTAAATATTTTCTGAGCATTTGTAAAATTTGCACATACAAATAAGACCGCTGTTAATATGAAACTTTTCATCCTTCCTGTTTTTCGTAAGTATACTATTATTTAAAATCAGTTATTTTCTCTAAATATTCCCAATTTTTAATTAAAATGCATTTCGATGAATGTAAAAACCCTTCTTTTTTCAAAGATTAACCACTCATTAAAATCTATTTTTGATACTTTTTTCACTTTTTGATATCTTTTTAATTGTTTTTTACCGCTTTTAGTAGGTTTTATTTCTTGGCACATCCTTTGCCAAAAGAAGCACATCGAACACATAAATCACGCACATGCTTCAAGATATTTCCAAAATCAGCACCGAAGAAAAAAAGAAAAACGAGTATGCCTTGAATCAATTTCGCTATTCGTTTCTCGGGGGGAATTTTGAACAACTGGAGGAATTACTTCACCCAAAAGGGAAATTTTTCAATGGAATGAATAAAACACGTGCCTTAGCGCGTTTTCACAAGTTCCTGTATTCTGGAGAACGCATCACACAAAAAATGTGGACTGAATTCAAGGATGGATATAGCCTGGATGAAAATCCAGGCGAACATGTCATCGAATTTCGATACATGGAAATTGATCCCTTTACGAATCCCGAAGTGGATCAATTCGAATTTGGCTCCGCACCACGCAAAGCGTATCAAGAAATCGTCATTCGCTTCGCCTTCTGTTTTCGAAATGGAAAAATCGTCCGCTTACGCATTCCAAAAAAAGTCATTGCGAACATTCAACACCTGGTAAATCAAAACTAAAAAACATGCAACTGAAAGCCCAACTG
>JBEEIV010000230.1:0-2958 GCA_041169645.1 Bacteroidota bacterium | reverse complement strand
GCCAACTCTTGTACCTCGCCTTGCAATTGCATGGAACCTTGTTCTTGCTTACGCTTCATTTCCTCTGTCAAGGATTTTTGGTCCTCCAACATTTTCTGTAGTTCCTTGATGCGCATTTCATTGCTATCTTCAACTAGTTTTTTAATTTTCTCTTTTTCTACTTGAAGGATTTCATTCATTTTCGTTTCCGCAGCCAATTGTGCAATGGATTGCGCCTCTTCTTTTTCACGCTTCAATCGTTCGACTTCAGCCTTGGTTTTATTTAGTTCACTGACCTGAGCAGATTTTTCATTCAGTTCTTTTTGCAAAGCTTCAAATTGAGCCGTTTGCTCTTGAGAAATTTTTAGTTTCAATTTCTCTTCTAATTTTCCCCGTTCTTCTATGATTGATTTTTCCAAGCGTTCATGGAAGAGCTCGTTTTCTCGTTTTTTCTTTTCTTCAAAAGCCAGTTTCTCATCGCGAAGATGATCCATTGCGGCAATCATCTTGTTTCGTTCCGAATTAAGTTCATCTTGAAATTTTGCTTTCAGTTCCGCTTCCAATTGATGTGAAAGAATGTTTGTGACATCAATTTCGGTTCCGCATTTTGGACACTTGATTTGTTCGTTATTCGACATGAAATAATTTATTTTACGTAGTCTTGTTTCTGCACCAACATGAATTGGTCATTATTCAGTCGAATATAACCAAAATCGTAACAAAACACATAACTTGATCCCTTTCTTGTGGAATAAATATTCGTGTAGTAATGGAAATTAAAACCTTCTTCAGCTAATAGCATCCCTTCAATGGTTCGTTTACCTTCTGGATTTAGTTTTGCTAATATGCGGCGATTTTTTCGAAGGATGGCATTGACACGTCTCACTACGATGTTTGCATCTTCATTGATTCGGTTATTAAATGAATTCCTACAGTAATCAGAACAAAATTTTTGATCCCTACGTCCCACAAGTTTCGCAGAACATTCTTGACATTGGCGGTTTTTCATGAAGTTTTTTTTGAGTATAACTGCTTTTTTTTCACTTTCATATATTTCGCAAAAAATAATTCTAAAATCAAGTCAATCAAACACTTGCAATACTCGATGAAAGTACTTATTTGTTCATTTATTCAAGGTTTCGGTTCGAAAAAACGTTACTTAACAAAAAAAAGTGCGTTAAAACAGAACCTTTTCTCCGATTTGGTAGTAAAAGACATCGCAACAAAAGAAAAAAATGAGGCAGTTAAAAATCGCAAAACAGGTTACCAACAGGGAAACCGCATCTTTAGACAAATACTTACAGGAAATTGGTCGAGTAGACCTGATCACAGCTGATGAAGAAGTGGAGCTAGCTCGACGCATCAAAGCTGGCGATCGTGTCGCATTAGAGCGCTTAACCAAAGCAAATTTACGATTTGTCGTTTCTGTATCGAAACAATATCAAAATCAAGGTTTGGCTTTGCCCGATTTGATCAATGAAGGAAACTTAGGTTTGATTAAAGCTGCGGAACGTTTTGATGAAACACGTGGATTTAAGTTTATTTCCTATGCCGTTTGGTGGATTCGTCAGTCCATTTTACAAGCATTAGCCGAGCAAGCTAGAATAGTACGTTTGCCATTGAATAAAATTGGTAACATCAACAAAATAAACCGTGCGTATTCGGAATTGGAGCAGAAATTAGAGCGTCCACCATCAGCGGATGAATTAGCTGAGTTTTTGAACGTAACACCGGAAGAAGTGAAACAAACACTTTCTCAAAACGGAAGACACGTGTCCATGGATGCGCCGTTGATCGAAGGGGATGAATCTACTTCAAGTATGTACGATGTGATGCAGGGGGATTCTCTTCCGAGTCCAGAAGCAAATTTGGTGCTTGAATCGTTGAGAAGCGATATTCGTCGCTCATTAACAACCTTAACACCACGTGAGAGTGAAGTAATCAGTATGTTCTACGGTCTGGAAGGAAAATCACCTTTATCCCTAGAAGAAATTGGAGATAAATTCGACTTAACACGTGAGCGAGTTCGACAAATCAAAGAGAAAGCGATACGTCGCTTAAAACATACGACGAAAAATCGCGTACTAAAGAGTTATTTAGGATAATTCAAAGCGGGTCAATAACCACCTACCACCAGTAAACCACTTGTTGGCCGGCTTTGAAGCGTATGGAAAGGAGTTCGAAAGAACTCCTTTTTTTATATTCCTACATCGGATCTACATCGATGACAATCTTCACTGCTTTATTCATGGGATTGGCATAGAATTGATCGATGATCTCTCGGATTTTTTCTTTTACCTTCCGTTCCGGTGCACTTCGTTCGATCTTTAATTTGACTTCCTTCAAATAATAATTTTGAATGCGTTTGATGATTGGAAATTCAGGGCCTAAAACACGTTCTTTGAATACGGATTTTAAGTGATCGGCAAGTTCTATGGAAGCTGCATGAACCACATTTTCTTGGGGGTGTTTTAGTGTCAATTGAATCATTTTATAGAACGGAGGATAAAAGAAGTTTTTGCGTTCTATGATTTCCTGATCGTATAATCCTTTGTAATCATGTTCCTGCACCAATTGGATGACCCAATGATCGGGATTCCCCGTTTGGATAATAACTTTTCCACGCTTATCTTTTCTTCCAGCTCTACCTGCCACTTGCGACATAAGTTGATATGAACGTTCATACGCACGGAAATCGGGACGGTTAAGTAACATATCTGCATCCAAGATTCCAACCATGGATACGTGATCGAAATCGAGTCCTTTGGTGATCATTTGTGTACCAATCAATATGTCGATTCTCCTTTGTTCAAATTCCTCAATGATTTCTTCATATGCATGTTTCGATCGGGTGGTATCTAAATCCAAGCGCTTTACCACTTTATGCGGAAACATGATGGATAATTCATCCTCAATTTTTTCTGTCCCAAATCCTAACATTTGAAGGCGATTGCTTCCACAAGCGGGACAACTTCCCAC
>JBEEIV010000229.1:0-3821 GCA_041169645.1 Bacteroidota bacterium | reverse complement strand
CCATTTCGCAATTCAAGGATTCAATTGTCTTTGATCACGTAGGTTTTAAATACCAAAACGAACCCATTATTAAGGACTTGTGCTGGGAGGTTAAGAAAGGATCTGCGGTCGCTATTGTGGGTGAATCTGGAAGCGGTAAATCCACTTTGATGGACTTATTGTCGCGCTTTTACGATGTTGGTGAAGGAAGGATTCTGATTGACGGACAAGATATTCGCGACCTTAAAATTCATGATTTAAGACAGTTGAGTGGTATTGTTTCTCAAGAATCAATTTTATTCAATGTTACAGTAACTGAAAACATTGCCTTTGGCGACGAAAATCCTGACCTCGAACGTGTTTTATATGCGGCAAAAGTGGCAAATGCACACCTGTTTATTTCGGAGTTAGAAAACGGTTACGACACCATTATTGGAGAACGAGGAAACAAGCTTTCAGGTGGACAAAAACAACGCTTAAATATTGCCAGAGCGGTGTATAAAAATCCGGCCATTTTAATTCTTGATGAGGCTACTTCTGCCTTAGATACTGAATCTGAAAAATTAGTGCAAGATGCATTAGAAACATTAATGGAAGGAAGAACATCGTTTGTTATTGCACACCGATTAAGCACCATTAAAAATGCCGATGAAATCGTTGTTCTTTCGAAAGGAGAAATCGTTGAAAAAGGCACACATGACGAGCTCATTTTAGCCAAATCTTACTACTATAAATTTTGTTCATTGCAGGGATTAATTTAATTCATGGAGCATTAAAGTGTTTAGTTGACACTTTATAACTAAATTTGACACTTAAACCATAAGAATGAATCATCAAACAGTATCCTTTTCAAAGGAAACCAACATAGAATTTTACAAGACACTTCGCTCTCGTGTAAACAATTACTTTAAAGACAACAATATTACCCGTCATGCAAATGCAGCAATGGTTATTAAGACGATTGTGATGATGGCGATCTACCTAGTTCCATTCGGTTTTCTGTTCGTTTCGGGATTGAGTTCTTGGATTTATTTTATGTGTTGGATAGTTATGGGGGTTGGTATGGCTGGTGTTGGTCTATCCATCATGCACGATGCCAACCATGGTGCCTATTCACGAAACGAAACCATCAACAAAACCATTGGAAATGTACTTATTCTTTTAGGTGGAAGCGCTGTGAATTGGAAAATTCAACACAATGTTTTACACCATACCTACACAAACGTAACACACTTAGACGAGGACATCGACCCGCCAGCTAAATTACTTCGCTTTACTCCACACAAAGAAAGATATGCTTTACATAAATTTCAACACCTATACGCGTGGTTTTTTTATGGTCTTATGACGATGATGTGGTTTTCCACAAAAGACTTTAAGCAAGCGGTTCGATATAAAAATAAAGACTTGATTAAAACACAAGGAACTACCTATGCGCGTCACCTTTCATTTATTGTATTATTCAAGGTGATTTATGTCGCATTGTTTATTGTGAGTCCCTTTGTTTGGAGTAGCGCGTCTTGGGTAATTACCCTCTTTGGTTTTATGACCATGCATTTCATCGCCGGGTTTATTTTATCGATTATTTTTCAACCCGCTCACGTAGTACCGACATCGAATTATCCAATGCCAAATGAATCAGGCAACATTGAGGCTGATTGGGCAGTAAATCAGTTGTACAATACCGCTGATTTTGCTCCAAAATCAAAATGGTTTTCTTGGTATGTTGGAGGATTAAATTTCCAAGTTGAACACCATTTATTTCCAAACATCTGTCACATTCACTACAGTAAAATAGCAGACATAGTAAAGTCAACAGCAGAAGAGTTTAATCTTCCATATAACTCCTATAAAACATTTATGGGTGCGCTTGCTGACCACACGAAAATGCTCTACAATTTAGGTCATTACGATCAAGCTCCTGCGATTCATTAACACATGTTTTTGGATGATTTTAGAAATCATTGCCTTCAGAAGCCCGGTGTAAGCGAAGGTTTTCCATTTGATAAACGAACACTCGTATTTAAAGTATATGGTAAAATGTTTGCGTTAACCGACGTGGATGAATTCGACGCCATCAATTTGAAGTGTGACCCAGAAAAAGCGCTTGATTTACGAGAGCGTTTTCAAGCCATTCAACCAGGTTATCACATGAATAAAAAACATTGGAATACCGTTCTTCTAAGGGATGACGTTTCCGATCAAATGCTCCTAAATTTGGTGGATGATTCCTATTTACTCGTATACGATAGTTTACCAAAAAAAGTGAAGCATGAAAATCCGCTTTGATAAATATGTTTGGTGCGTACGGTTAGCAAAAACACGGTCCCAAGCAAGTGACATGATTGCTAAAGGAAGAATTAAACTGAACCATCTAGAAGTAAAGCCCTCTCGAGAAATCAAACAGAATGATCTTATTTGTGTCAGTAAAAACAATGCGATTTTTGAGTATAAAGTATTGCAACTTTTAGATAAAAGACTTGGTGCCGCTCTTATCTCCACCTATATAGAAGACACGACAAAACAAGAGGAAATTGACAAATACAAGCAATATCAACTCGCCCAAAAGGCTTATCGGGAAACCGATGGAAAACCGACCAAAAAAGACCGACGGGAATTAGATAAATTCATGGATGATTGGACGGATTAAATCATTCAGAATAATGCGCAATGATTTTATCTGCCAGAACATTACTTAGTTTAAAATAACTTTCTTTCGTCCACCCTGCCACATGAGGACTTAACACAACCCGATCCGAATGTAAAATGTATCTCAATTCTTCCGTGTGTTCTTGATCAAAAAAAGCTTCAAAACTTGATTTTTCGTACTCCAAAACATCCAAACATGCGCCTTTAATTTTACTATTTTCCAATCCTTCCACTAATGCGGCTGTATCTACTATTTTTCCTCTTGATAGATTTAATACGTAAATTTCCTTTTGGCACTTATTCAAAAAGTCTGCGTTCAATAAATGGATCGTTTCCCTATTCTGAGGAACGTGAAAACTTATGATGTCTGCTTGTTCTTGAATGGCATTTAAGGTACATTCTTGAACAAAATGGTCTCCAAAACCAGACTTATACTTGTCGTAGGCCATCACCTTGACATCGAAACCCCTCCACTTTTTTGCAAATGCCGCCCCGTTATTTCCAAAACCAATGATTCCAATGGTTTTACCTGCGATTTCTTCTCCTCGGTTCCCTTCTCTGTCCCATATTCCTTTGCGTATTTCACCATTGGACTTTGGGATGTTATTCATAAGTGACAACAACATTCCAACTCCGTGTTCAGCAACAGCATTGCGATTTCCTTCAGGTGAATTGAATAATTGGATATTTCTTTCCTGACAAACAACCGTGTCGATATTCTCCAAACCAGAACCAGATCTCGCAATAAACTGCAAATCAGGAAGTTGAATGATTTTTTCTTTAGATAGCGTGAATTTTGATCGAATCACTACTCCTGTCGCGTCCTTAATCCTATTTATTATTTCATCACTTGGTGTTTTCGTCACATCAACGCAATCAAAACCGAAATTACTTAAGCGTTCTTTTAAAATGGAATGAACCGTATCAATAAAATAAACTTTTCCTCTCATTTCATTTTTGTGTTTGATCAAATTTAATCATTAAAATGCGAAAGGAGAAGGGAGGCTATACGGCACTATTTTTATACTAACACACAAAAATCGGCCTTTATAAATGGCTCGAGATGAACTTTCGGGGTGTTAGCTAGGTGTTTCAATATTATAGGTGGTCTAATGCGCTTAAATCGTTTTAAAATGCGTTTTATCGACCTAGATGGATTAACATCACTGAAATATCGCTTGGCGAAACACCTG
>JBEEIV010000228.1:0-3868 GCA_041169645.1 Bacteroidota bacterium | reverse complement strand
AAGAGACAAACGTAAAGAGTGCAAGTGCTAAAAGGTGTTTTATGCTCGTTTTTTCTATTAACCTGATGTACGCATGCATCGCGAGAAATGCCGCCAAAAAGGCTAATAATTCATCCCTGTTTTTAATGCTAGCAACCACTTCTACGTGAAGCGGATGAACCATGAAAATTAGGGTCGTTAATGCCGCAAGAAAAAGATGCTGACGACCAAGCCAGGAAAGTAAAAAGTAAAATAGAAAGGCTCCGGTCAACAAGTAAATAAGCAGATTAATGAAATGACTAGTAGCCGGACTCTCACCGAATATCGCATGTTCAATGGCAAAAGAAAGATGAACCATCGGTCGATACCCATAGGTATACCCAAATTTTTCAATGGAATACGGACTATTAAAAATTTCCTGCCATTGCACACCGGAATCCACGCTTGTTAAAGGGTGGTTAATTGTCACAAGTTCATCATCCAAATTATATCCGTTTGACAAACTTCGGATGTAAATGAAAATTCCTGCCAATAAAATCACCAGGACATATTTCTTGTAAAGTTTTAGTGTTTGAATCATGTGATCAATGTTGATGTCGGGTCAAAAAACGCCAAAATAGGAAGCGTATGTAATTTTTGATGTTTCTTTTTGAGAATTTACGCTCGGCTGTCAATGGACCGGGTTGGTAATGTGTCAATGAAGTCAAATAATGTGCGTAATTGTCATTTGCCAAATTGGATTTATTCGCAAACTCCTTCAAACTTAACGGTGTAAAATGAATGAAAACAATCGGTTCCTCACCAATGCACAATTTCCCTTCCTTTCGTTGAATGTTTGGATACCAATCATTCCATGCCGCAAAATTCCAAGTAGGCTTCGGATGAACGTATACAGACGGGAAAATCGTTGGAACAAGGTCAAGGTATTTTTGATCGTCAAACAAACCCCTGAAATACGATTTTCTCATGTCATAAAGGCAACAATGACTCCACCAATCTAAAAAATCAATGGCATCATTTCGCACTCCTATGAATCCGGCATTGTAGATTCCAACTTGAAAATTCGCTTCAAACCAATTCGCACCTTTCAACTCAGGTGTATGTGGATAAAAGTGAGGTGTCAATAAAATTCGATAATCAGTTAGTTTTTCAAAAATTACGTCGCTCGACTCATAAAAACAAATGTCGTTATCCACATAGCACACTTTTGTTTTTTTCTGACACACGAATTTCAAAAATAAGGGTTTTAAGGCCCACCTCAATTCATCTGAAATTCGACCATATTTTTGGATGCATGCAGCGACCTTCTCCGAATCCAGATCTCTCAACCTTATCCATTCCACTTTTGAATCCAAATGAGTAGGGTGCTTTATTCCTTCAGATAAATCATCCAAAATCAGCACAAACAAAGACACATCATGGGTTTGCAAGGAATCAGCCAGTGCATATACTTTATGCAAATGAGAACGGGTAGTTATGGTGCAAACGGCGTTCATTTGGTTCCTTTTAATGACATGAATTTGGTCCAATACTCCGTAATTCTATAAAGCGGATTTAGGGTAAAAATAACCATTGGCATAATGACAGGTAAAATTAAAATACCACCCATTATTACATAAATACCGATGTGCATGCATACTAACATATACCCAAAGATACGCGTTGCATTTCTATTCCAAAGCATCAAAAAAACAAAGCTTTCCAACAATAAACTGAACCACAAGACCAAATTTATGAGCCATTGGTTTTGATGAACGACCTGAATCATTTCATTACCCTTATGAATTTGACTTAAATTCCCATTATCAGCCCAATGAAAATAAAAACCTTTTAACACCTGTAAATCTAAGTTTTTCGCATCCGAAACCCAATGCCAACCGGAGGAGGACCATTTTGAATAGGCAGATAACAAATAAGCAGCAACAATCATTTGGAGAGAAGCATGAATGATGCGATGATGTCTATCTTCTGGTTTATTAGCGCTTATTACATAAGCCAGAAATTGAACCATCCATACCAATGTCAATAAACTAACGCGGCTAAAAACACCGCTCGATTCTTCCATCGTAAAAATGAGTAGGCTGATGATTGAAATCACCAAGGTTGCCAATTGTTGTTTTGTCCCGTAAACATATTGTCCAAGAAAATAACTGGCACTAAAAAGTACAGCGATTTTAACAGGAACCAACAGAAAAATACCCAAAGGAATAAAAGAGGCAATCCCCACCGGGACCGATACCTCAACAGCATTCCATAAAGAAGGAAAGGCAAAATACATCCATGTAATGGCCAAGCTAAAGCGCATGAAGAACCATTCATTTTCGCTGTACGTAAAATTACGGAAGTTCATAAATCACTTTATCTCGTTTGACAATCGAAGGTCCTTGATGAAAGAAATGAATGCGGTGAATTTGTATTCCCGTCACATGCTGTTTGGATTTTAATTCGAGGTGCCGCATCATCTTTTGTCCAATTTGCGCTAATTCAGCTTTGGATTCCTTTCCGTAACCGTTTTGAATGTTCATGTCATTCGCTGTGGAAAAAAAGACGTGCGAAAAAGCGCCGCCATAGGTTCCATATTTTGTTAAAGGAATGAATTCACCATTCAGATCTGTCAGGTAAAACACATAGGAATAATTTGGAAAGGAGGAATACATCGGGAATTTAGTGAATGGATGGAATTCACCCAACAGAAAAGTCCCCAAGAAAATAAATATGGCTACAAAATACGTCTTAATCATCTGATCCTTTTTCAATCACCCATTGCCAAACGTCCCAATCCGCATCACCCCAATGATGGTAAATATGTAAAAATTCTGGTCGTGTTCGTTCTTCGTTTTGATTCCATGAGAAGGAGTCATATTCCCGATGAAAAACCAGTTTATTCGAATAGTAATCCGCAAGTAAGTTCCATTTTTTCGAAAGCGTCACATGGTTCTGAAGTTGCATGCTCCAAACCGTAGCAATTAAAGTTCCTTTATCTCGTGTTCTAAAGCGTTTATCCTCAAAACAACTGATGGTCCAATGATGCCACTTTGTTAAAAATTCATGACTCTGATCATCAAACAAGAAAACCCCTCCGTTCCAATGGTTCCAATTTGGTCGTGTCGATTTAACGTGAAACTTATCCTGAATATATTCATTGAGGTGTTCACATCGTGGCTGCCACAATGGTCGCCTGTCTGCATCAAACCATTTTTTCGTAAATCGGTTATAAATTAGTCCAGCTCGTTCTGCTATTTCGACATTCGGTGTTTCATGTAACACTTCGCCTTGAGTCACATGCATCCAAATCCTGGTTTTTTTGTCGAAATAAAAATCTTTGTTCAATCTAAATTTTCGAGGAGATAAAAAATACTTCAATAAAAAAACAAGGTTACTTAAAACATCGTTATCCAGTTGATGGAATACTTTTCGTAACTCCTGTTGTTTCGGTAAATTATAATTTGGTATCTGCTTGTTTTTATTCAATGCTTCGTATGCCTCATTGTAGCGATCCCAGTTGTCCTGCCATTTTTCCAAACAACCGCAATTCACGGCAGAGGCACTAAACTCATTCATATCACAATGATCTTGAGCAAACGTAATCGGTTCCTGATACTTATCGAAAATCTCATCTGTTCGATTGCCAATCGCAATGACATCCGTATCCAAATAACAGTACCTCTTTCCTTTCGGTAAAAAAAGATGAATTCCCGTTTTAAGGTAAATCGATGCCTGATGGTGATCGTAGTGTTCGGGACAACGAACATCGATAATGGAATCATGCAAGATTGGAATTTCATTTCGTGATGAATCTGTCAGAACGATGATTTCCTGCTTCGTGCGTTTCCTGAGGTAATTCAATGAAAAATGCAGCGTTTCAAGGTGTTCTTTTCCACCGCAAACA
>JBEEIV010000227.1:0-3119 GCA_041169645.1 Bacteroidota bacterium | reverse complement strand
AACTTCCTACAAAGAAAAAGGTAAATACCGTTGACCTATTAGCGACGAGTCCAAATTACGACGGCTTCAACGTACGCTTTAAAAATGGGAAAATCGCTGGATACAATTTGCTTCAAGTGCTAAACGAAGCTCCAAATTTCTCTCAAAATGATACGGTTTACATTGTGTCACATAGCATGGGTCACGCGTATGCACTCGGTATGGCAACCGTTTTGAAGGGACATGTCCAATTAGGTGATTATTTCGCGATCGCACCAGAAAATCCTGTTGGAAAAAGAATGGACGTTCATCCTTGGAAGCATATTTGGCAATACGGAACGTTTCGAAGTGGCCCGTACAAACAAGCTCCATGCCAACAAGATGGTGTGGCGCCACAGTCATTGATTAAAGGCATTTCTTCCTTCCAACGCATTTCCTTTCCAACATCATTCGGAAATCAATTAGGTTTTTTCAATAGCCACTTTGTTGGGTATTATACATGGATTTTTGACATCGAAGCAGGAAAAGCTGGTCACGTTCCCCAGCATTAAAAGTTACGAGCAATCGAAGTTTGAATTTCAACCAAGGAGGCTCCTACTCTACCACGTGATACTTGATCATCATGCATGGAAATTCCTTCTTTCCCATGGATTAAGGTCCTCAATTCCGATTTAAGCCTTCCCTCACCAATACCGTGAACAACGCGAAATCGTTTGACTTTCTTTTGAATCATCTGGTTACAAAAATGCTTAAAAGCATCCGTTTGGGCAGTTAAAATCTCATGTTTAGTCAGTATCCGTTCGTCTAAATTCAAGGCGTGATGATGTAAGTCGATGGATGGGATTTCCTGATTCTTGACAGCCTTTTTGGTGGTATTTCTTTCCGTTTCGTCTTTCTGAATGATTTTATTCACCTGAAACTTTTGCCTGCGCACAACGAATTCATGAGACACTTTTCGTTCAAAGTCATGTTCATCCAACAAATAAAAAAAAGCAGCTTCAATCCTAAGAACGCGGTAAATACCAGATTCGTTTAGGATGCTCACCTCTTCCAATGGTTCAAACTGCATGGCTAATTAAATCGAATGGCTTTGGTCGGACTGATCTTTGTCACCACGTAACTTGGAATAATCAAAGATACCATACACACAACAAAGGTGATTAAGTTGACCATCAACCACGAAATCGGATTGATTTCAATGGGCACTTTATCCAGATAGTATACAACCGGATCCAACGTTAACACCGAAAATTTCAACTGTAAAAAACAAATGAAGAAACCAAGTATGTTACCATACAATAGTCCTCTTCCAATTAAAAATGCCGCTTGATAGAGAAACAATTTACGGATGGACCAATCGCGCGCGCCCATTGCCTTCAACATTCCAATGAGATTTGTCCGAACCACAATTAATACCAACATGGCGGAACCAACATTTATCACACCAATCAACAACATAAGAAAAATGATGATGTAAACATTGTAATCCAAAAAACTCAACCAGGCAAAAAGGTCATTTTCCGTATCTAAGATACTACTAACTTGCATCAGCTCGTTGTTTTCATTTGGACGCATTTCAATCATCGATTGAACCTCTGACTGAACACGTTGTAAATCTGACCAATCATCTATGCGAACTTCAAAACCTGAAACAAAATTCTTGCCGGTTCCGATCCCTTCCTTTTCAGTGATGAGAATCGTTCCGTTTTTCGTTGCCATTTGAAATGATCCCAAACCAGCATCTTCTTTGATTAGGTTGCCATTCTCGTCTCTCAAAAGATCGGAAGAAACAACATAAGGAGCAGAACATTGAATGCTTAAGTAACTTGTATCAATGGGCGATTTTGTTCCCCGTTGAGGGTCTGATTGGTAAACAATTAATCGAAAATTTGTATCCGTTAAATGAGACAAATAGAATCCACCATAAATATCGGGTCCTGAACCCCAATCATAGAGTAAATTGGAAGCTTTTCCCTCAATCGTTGCTTTTAATACAACACTTCCGTTTGTTAACTGATCATCAATACTGATTTTTGTTTTCAGGCCGAAATCGTTCATTTTTTGTACTTCAGGCAAACGACAAAAGACTATTTTTTGATCATATTCTTCCAATCCTGTTTGATAAATCCCAACAATCTTGTATTTACGCAATACAGGTTGATTTTTCACATAGTACACTGAAATGGTATCGTGAAGTGCGTAATTCAACTGATCGGCCATTCGTTTAGATAACACCAATTCTTCTTGCACCGCTTGTGGATTGAGCACTCGTCCTGACAGTAGGTGCTTCTGAATAAACGACCAATCATAATCTCGTTCAACTCCTTTCATGACGATACCAATGATGTCTTGACGGGTAATTAAAGAATCTTTTCCCGTTGACAGTTGAATGGTATCTGCATAGCGCTTTGATTGAAGCATCGCAGGTTTAAATACAACCGGCGAAATGGAGATTAATCCTTTGATTCCTTTCAATTCATTCAATGCGCTTTGATTTCTCCAAACAGCCTCCCCTTCAAAAATTTGCTGGGTTCCTTTTTTCGAAATGAACAGAGGTGCATTAAAACCAGTTATTTTATTGCGAACTTCATGCTGAAAACCTGTAACGATCGCTACGGTAACAACGTTAACAACAATGGCTAGTGCAATACTTATGATAGAGATGCGTACAATCGGTTTGGAAACTTTTATACCTTGCAGTTTATTATGAATGAGACGACGTGATATGAAAATTTCGAAAGACAAATTACCGTTATTTAGGTTTCAAAAATACGCAAAGCTTCTGTGCTTGAAAACAATTTTTGTGTTTTTACTCATGAGTTGTGTTCAAAACGCAAAAGGTGAATATCCAATTGTCACGGGAACAAGCATTTTTAACGATAGTTTGACCATAGCCAAAACGAAACATGACCTCAAAAATCCCATTCTCGGTATTGACCGCCTTCATTTATTTATTGACTCTCTGAAAAACAAGCGGATTGCCGTTGTTGGAAATCAAACCTCGGTTGTCAATGGGAAACATTTGGTTGACACGTTATTGGCTTTAAACTTAAATGTAGTAAAAGTATTTTCTCCGGAACATGGTTTCCGAGGAGATGTAGATGCAGGTGAGAAAATCGAGCATTCCGTTGATGCTAAAA
>JBEEIV010000226.1:0-3808 GCA_041169645.1 Bacteroidota bacterium | reverse complement strand
ACTACGGTAACGTATTTCATGTTACTCCCGTAGACCAACGTGTAGCATATGACAATGATGGGATTGTCAAGTATGCCGGTCTTTTTGGTCAAGTTGAATATGTAAAAAATGATCTTTCGGCATTTATTACAGGTGCAATAAATAATACGTCAAATCAGCGCGTGGATCGCATGTTATATATTAACGATACAACAGGTCGAGGTGAAAATTCTGAAGTGGTTTCAATTTTTGGATATTCATTTAAAGGTGGTTTTAACTATAATATTAATGAAAAACACAATGTTTATGTCAACGCTGGAAAATTTTCAAGAGCTCCATTTTTCTCTTTCGTATTCGTGAACAATTCGAACGATGTTGTACAAAATCTATTAAATGAAAAAGCTGAATCTTTCGAATTTGGATATGGATTCCGTACTGAAAAAGTTGCATTAAAGTTTAACGCTTATTACACAAATTGGAAAGACAAATCCTTATTATCGGGAAATATTACAGGACCGAATGGTTCACTTACACGAGCATTAATGACAGGTGCAAATGCATTACACAAAGGAATCGAAATTGAATTCAACACAAGACCATTGAAGCAATTAGAGGTTGGTGGAATTATTTCATTGGGCGATTGGAGATGGAAAGGAGACATCAATGCAACAGTATATTCAGAAATCGACCCAAGTATTTCTTCTACAGTGACATCGTATGTGGATGGAGTACATGTTGGTGATGCACCTCAAAGTCAATATGGTTTGCAAGGGAGATATCAAATAACTAAAAATTTATATGCTGGATTGACTTTTGTCTACAACGATAAATTCTATTCGAATTTTGATCCATCTAAAAAGACAGATATCGAAGATAAAGTTGATTCCTATCAAATCCCTTCCTATTATAATTTGGACGCGAGAATTGGTTATGACATTCACCTAAAAAATTATATGATTCAATTAGCAATCCAAGGATTTAACATTACCAATGTACAATTCTTATCAGATGCTACTGATTTTGATGGTTCTTCTTTCGCTTATGCCTTCCCAGGTTTTGGAAGAAATTTTAATTTCTCAGCGAAAATCAGTTTTTAAGAGCACTTTATACAATTTTAAAAGCCTTCCAATTTGGAAGGCTTTTTTTTATTACTCATTGATGATAAGTAATTGACTGTTCATTTTTCAGACTAGAAATAAGCTGCCAAATTTGCTCAGCTGCTTCATCCCAACTGTAATTGCTTGATCTTTTCAATGCGTTTTCTGAAAGTGTTTGGTGTAATTTTTTGTCTGCAGCCAATCGAATCATTTGAGCGGTAATTTCTTCAATGGAAAAAGGATCGCAATAGATTGCCGCATCACCCGCAATTTCGGGTAAGCAACTGGCGTCAGCACTAATAATTGGAATGCCACAACGCATAGCCTCCACAAGTGGAATACCAAATCCCTCAAAGTAAGGAACGTAACTCAAGGAAAAAGCGGACCCGGTCACACGACTCAATTCTTGGGTAGATAAATGTCCCAGAAAGTGAACACGTTTTTTTGCTTCATCCGTTAAGGGGAAAACGGCTTGTTTCCACATGGCATTACCGACGATGATCAAGTCGATGTCCTTATTTTTATCGCAGAATGCCACAAATGCTTCCACTAAACGATGGATGTTCTTACGTGGATGTAATGAACCTACAAATAAAAAATAGGGCTTATTATTTGAATAGATACTTCTTGTTTCGTTGATTTCTTCTGGACATAAAACCCGAAATGCTTCACTGATTCCATTGTAGATAACGGAAACTTTTTTTTCTGGAATGCCATATGTATGAACAATGTCATTTTTAGAATAGTGTGAAACCGTTATGATATGATTTGCTTTTCGCGCAAATTTTGGAAAGAAAAAACGGAAATATTTCGAGACAAGAAAAGGCAAATCTTTTGGATAATGCTCAAAGTTTAAATCGTGAACGGTGGCAATTTGTGGAATGGAAGAACGCAAGGAACAAAATCCATCAGGTGACCAAAACACCTCAATTTGATGTTTTTTTATGGCTTTTTTTAAGCTCCATTCGAACCAAAGTATCCACAAAAGTGGATGACGTGTCGGTGGAAACAACACAACTTTTTGAACATTTGAAGAAAATTCAAATTTTGAATCTACCGCACGGTCAAAAAATAGTACAAATGTTTGTTCTGGATGGTTTTCTGTTATGCGTCGGACCAATTCATAGGAGTAATTACCAAATCCCTCCATTTTGGAGCCAAGGATGTTTCGCGCATTTATACCTATAATCAAACCCCTAAAATTGATGTATGTAATTCGTTCGTTTTTCTTGCCCAATCGTTGTTTCTGGACCATGTCCACAATAAACGATTGTTTCATCTGGATATTGGAAAAGAATGTTAAAAATGGATGATTTGAGTGTTTCTAAATCACCACCTGGAAGATCTACGCGTCCAAAACTTCCTTTGAACAAAACATCACCATTAATGATAAAGTTGTCATCTTCAAAATAATAAACAACATGTCCAGGAGCGTGTCCCGGTGTGTGCCTAACCAAGATTTTAAATGACCCTAGTTCTAATTCTTGCTGATCCTCAAGGTTATTGCTGGGAATTTCTTCTATTTGATATCCTTCAAATCCATAAACATGCGCATAACTGGCTACTGAATTCCAAGTGGGATGATCACCGGCATGCAGATAGGAAGGAACATTGAATTTTTTTTGTACAAATGCTGCACCCAAAATATGGTCGATGTGCGCATGCGTGTAGAGAATGGCCAGAACATTCAGCTCATGTTCAGCTATATAGTCTGATAAGTGGTTTTCTTCTTCTTTAGAATAACATCCAGGATCAAATATAAGGGCTTCATTTTTTGAATTGTAAACCACAAAGGTATTTTCCTGAAAGGCATTGAATGTAAAAACGCTGACTTGTGCACCCATGAGGCAAATTTAGCGCAAAGAACTTGGACTAGCGCAATAAATTAATATGTCCGGTAATTTCTTTTTTGTTGTTGGCAAAATCCTTGTACTTTAACTTCCATACATAGGTTCCATCTTGGCAAAGATGATTGCGATATGTTCCGTCCCAATAATCTTCAATGGAGGTCATTTCATAGATCATCTGACCCCAACGATTGTAAATATAGAATTCAAATTCCCTGATATTGCCAAGTATGGGTCTGAACTCATTATTGTGCTCATCGCCATCGGGAGTAAATGTATTTGGAATATAAATGAATGGATCAAAGAAAACACTGACTTGACTTTGAGCCTGACATCCGTTAATGTCTGTAAAGTAAACATTATACACCGCGTTTTGATTTGGTGAAACAGATGTATAAGCACATGTCGCACAAGAAAATTCATCCTGAGGTGTCCAAAGTATGTTTCCAGGGCCACTTGTAGTGGCATTAAATTGGATGGTCTCACCCATCAAAGCATATACGTCTACTCCTGCATTGATGAAAGGTGGAGGAAAAATGCTGATCATCACATCAGCAGTATCTTGACATCCAAATGAATCGGTTCCTATGACCATGAAATTGGTGTTAACTTGGGCTTGAACCAACGCAAATGCGCCATTATTTGCCGTCGAAACAGGCTGAGGAAACCACTCGTAATATGACGCACCACTCGCCCATACAGCAGCTGGTTTTCCAGGACAAACGGTGGTATCATTTCCTGCAAAAATTTGAGGTGTAATAATGTCTACCCAAATGGAATCAGTCACCATCCCGCAACTATTGGTTACGTCACAATAATAATATTGTTCTGTTAGGGGACTTAATTCAACCGTTTGATTTGTCTGACCAATGAGGTTGGTTGATG
>JBEEIV010000225.1:0-4056 GCA_041169645.1 Bacteroidota bacterium | reverse complement strand
GTATATGCCAGATCCGAAGCGGCGTCTCCAAGATGCGTCATGCAAACCATATCCTTGGTGAAAAGGCATCCAATACGATACAAATGAGGCGTATCCTGGTCCTTTCAACACTTTGTCGCGTGTTTTAAATAACACTTTAAAATCTCCTATGGGCGTGTTTCGTTCCAATTTCTCATTACCGGTAACTACATCGGTTTCTAAAATCAAACTTCCACCTTTGAACAGCCAAAGTTTTTGCTCCATGATGCTGACTTCGACAAAATCTTTCAACCCTTGTTTGATTCCCTTCGGCAAACTGCGATTGACAAATACAATTTCTTTCGAAACACTTCTGCCCGTTGGAATCAACTTAATCATCTCATCAATTTCCTGTGCAATGTTCATACGAGGGAAAACGGTCTGCGCAGTGGAATCAGCCGGATCGAGCAATGCTAACTCATCCAAAATTTCACTTAAGGGTTTCTCAATCTGACTCGCAATGTTTTGCATGTAGGCCTGGGCACCAAAAAAGTCCACTTGAACTTTTAACTTATCATCCAAACCAAGCCATGGTCCAATTTTTTGTCGATTCAAATGAAAGGTCTTTCCTCCATGTGAGTAATGAAAAGTTGTGTTTAAACAACGGTCCAAAGATTGTTTTGCGGCAATTAGTTCTTGGGAGGTTGTAGTATACTTCGGCTTAACATACAATGCTTCCTTCGCCAAATCCACAGAGCCTTCCTTCTGCTCAATTAATTTCATTAAACGAATGCGCAATAAAGCAGTATCAATTTCATTCCCTTGAATTTCTTTTTCCAAGGTGAAACCATCATTTTTATACACATACGTGGCATTTTGAGATCCATCAAAAGGCAAATCATGCACATAACGTAAAAATGGAGTTAATCCTTTGTCTACGTTTTGGTCCTTCCACGTAGTATCCTTCCAGTCTTTTTTATCCCCAAGTTGATTCACCTGAACCTGGAATTTAAAGTCTTTTACCTTTTTTTCAGGGAGTGTGAGGGAAAGTGTCACATCCAATTGATTATTTCCTTTGATCTGAAAACGCAAGTTGTTTGTTGGTTCCTTCTTTGTTTCTTCCGTTTTTTTCTCTGGTCCTTGACATGAGTGTAAGCCAATAAAAACTGCTAGGCAGAATGGTAAATACTTGAATACCTGCAACATATTACGAATCATTTAGGTTTAGGGTCAACTGCTCGATAAACAAAAACAATTGAAAACAAAGTTAGCAGATTTCAACGGAATAAAAAAAAGGAATAAAGTTAAACTTCAGCTTCATTCAGTTCAAATTAATCCAATTTAACATTTAATTGAGGTAATACGCCAAATATTTACATGAACGAATGATGTCCTGGTATCCCGCAGTCCCAGAATAATTAGCCACTAAGGTTTGGAAATTACGCATGTTTCCGGAGCGCTTCATGGCATAAAAATCTTCGAAAAAGGAATAATCACTAAATTCTCCGTTTGACAAAGTATAGCGATTTTGCTCACAACGTGCCAACATGAAATACGTTTGAGCTTGACGGTCTCTACTCAATCCACCGAGAGATAAAGCGGTATTTAAATAGCTCTCTGCTACACGCATATCGACATTACCATCTGGACTTGAGTATGGTCGGTAGTATGCTAACAACCCCCATTGAAGTCCGTAATAACTTGCGTTGTAATACGCCACACCTAATTGGAAAGCATTTTCTGCCGTCAAAGGTTGTGTTGCCAGTCGTTTGACATTTTGCGCGAACTGCATGCGCGTCATTTTGGACATGCGGCCTTGATTTTCATCGTGCAGCGCAAAATTGGGTGTTTTTGACGTGTAGTCAAATGGAGAACCATACACCACATTTTCCTGAATCATTTCCGGAGGAAGTGCGGCATATATTTGCAATACTTCATCTATTTTTGCCGGATTTCGCAACAAGATCGTCGCCTTCAGCTCCAATAATTTTTGTTCGCACAAACGAAAGGGTAAGGTTGGAAGTTTCCGGTTTTCCGAAAACGTATTGTCAGGTGTTTGGAAATAATAAGATGCAGCAAATAACGCTAATTTCGTTTGAGGAGTGCGTTTTAGATCTGCTAAAATGCGATCAATATCTGCTACTGTTACTTGAAACTTGGAATAATCTTTTTCTACGTCAATGGCTGTTGCAGATTTTACGCACAAATCATTCGTAAAAAAGTCACCGGAGAAGATGGTTGTGATGAATGCATTCGAAGCGCCATAACGTTCTGCGATTTTACGAAAAATGAATTCATTCGTTGAATTGTACTCTTCGATCAAAAAGGATTCATTGGTGTAATTTCCCATTGGCCAAGTTTCACCCGCCAAAAATGGATAATTTGGATTATTCTCGTTTACAGCATATAATTTTTCACCAATGATTTGTTCGTCTTCTTCGGTCAATGTTGGATGAGCATCGATGTAATTGATGATAAAAATAATGTCATGTTGCTTTTGAATTTCTGGTGTTTTTTCTTGAATCGATCGCAACATTTGTGAGCATTCATCGTGTTGATGATTCAAATAATACAAATATGACAAGGACAAATGCCAGAACGCATCAGAATCATCTTTATCCAACATGCCTTGATTCAATTGAATCAATTCTTTTAAATATGCCGGTACTTGTGCTTTCAATAAATGCAGCGCTTTCATGCGGTCACCTTGGTATTCAAAATCTTCTTCCGATTTTGCTCGATTGAACAGTATCTTTTCCAGCTTATTGATCTCATGTGACATCACCACGCGTGCATATTCATGGTTACCCAGTTTTTGTGTGATCTCGGTTAAATCCGCTTGCGCTAGTGTCTTAGTTTGCATGGCATGGATGTAATACAGTGCCATTTTTTCTTCTTCTGTTGCACACAAATTGATGGTCCGTGCAAAATCGCTTGGAGATGACAAAGACATACTGAGGTAAGCACTGCTGCGTTTCGCTGGACAATTCACGTAAACTTTCGCGAAATAATAATTTGCTTCAGCTATTTTTTTGGTTTCTTTTAGCACGCCAGCATAATGTTCCATTGCCCAAAAACCAATCATGCTTTGTTTACCTTCAAAATGCTTTTTAAAGTTGGCCGTAAATGCTGAGTATTGTTTACTGTAGCGATACAACTTCATTAATTGAAACGCATAGCGCTCTTTTATAAAAGGATCTTGATTGGAGAGGATTTGTGCGTTGGCTTGATTAATCAGTGGACTAAAATCTGCGATATTGATTTTAATAGGTTCATCCTCCCATGGATCAGGAAGGTAATTTTCCAACATTTTTTCGACCTTCAGTGCAAAAACGATGCAATCGACAAATTGGTTTTCTTTCGAAGGTGTTTTCAAGGCTTTGATTCTATTTTTACGCAAGTTGATGAGTTCTTTGTCCCTCGATCCAAAGCTTGTCTCTCCACGATAAATGAACTCGATGATGTCTTTTCTCTGATAGGCATTCTCCAAAAAAGCAACCCAACTATCGGCATTTTCATTCCTTAAATTATCGGACTTGTACAGTTCAGTGTTGTAATACCAAGCATTGTAGGTGGTATTCTTTTCGGCATGATGAAAAACCATGTCTCGGTCAAAAAGCATGTCGTACTCCATGTAAGGTTCCCAAGTACAGGAAATGGATTGAAGTCCAATAAGGACACTAAGGAATAAGGCGATTGATCTGTGATAACGTGTGAGCATGTTGGGAAGAAATATGTTCTTGACTGAGGTGATAAAAAATCACTTGTTCAAAGGTAAGGTTTGTTTGCGTTAAAATGTTTGCTAGTTTAAAAAGTTCTTTTGTCGAAGATGCTTCATGGCGAATCAAGTCACCCTTACACACATTTGTTTCACGGATTGTGGTATTTTCTTTGACCAGAAATGTGTTTTTATCTACCTGTAGGAAGGGAGAACCTTGAAGCTCTTTTAAACTTAAATCGTTCACAATGACACCCAGTTTACCCAAACGAAAGACCAAGCCCCATTGGTAGATTGGCAGCGCTAAATCGAGTTTAATTGGGTATGCTGCATTTTCTGTGATGTATTGTTGAAACACCTTGCTTGATAAAATCGAGTTT
>JBEEIV010000224.1:0-3885 GCA_041169645.1 Bacteroidota bacterium | reverse complement strand
GGAATTGTTTCGCCAATGCGATTTGTGCGAGTTCTTTCCCGTCACCAAAAATCCCAAATTTTGCTTTGCCGGTCAATACTTCCTTTCTCCCAAGAAGTGAGGCTTCACGGGATTCGCAAGCTAATTGATAATCCGCAAGAACTTGGTTTTTGAATGCGTCAAAATCCATTTGGTCCTGCGTGTTGGGTGCTTTTTCTTTTGCCATTGTTGATTGTAATCGTATGCAAATATAAGGAAAAGCAGCGGCGTTTTTGTATGGAATTTTTTAGCATTTTTGTGCAGCAATTATTGTCCTATGAAATTAGAATTGTGTGCCGCTTCCATCGAAGCAATAACCTTAGCTAAATCGCTTGATTTTGATCGCATTGAGCTTTGTCAAAATTTAGAGCAAGGTGGACTAACTCCATCCGCGGGAATGATTCGTTACGCGCAAGAACTGGGAATCGAGACGCATGTGTTGATTCGTCCAAGAGCAGGTGGATTTTGTTATTCCAACGAAGAGTTGGCGGTCATTGAACGCGATTTGGACTTCTGTCAAAGTGAGGGAGTGAAAGGGGTGGTGATTGGTTTGTTGAAATCGAATTTCGATTTGGACAGCGAGCAATTGTCCTATTTAAGGGGTAAATTCCCTGATTTCGTTTGGACGTTCCATCGAGCGTTTGACGAAAGCATCGACTGGAAACGATCCATGGATACCTTGATGAAACTAGAATTTCACCGCATTTTAACTTCCGGATTTGCAAGTCATGTGGACATCGGATTGCCAAATTTGAAGGAGATGAAAGCATATGCCAATGGACGCATTGAAATCATGGCCGGTGGAGGAGTGAACGCCGGAAACATCGCTAAAATTGCTGGTGAATCACAACCGGATGCCATTCATTTTTCGGGAACAAGTAAGGTGCTCTTAGATGAAGATTCTGCTTTTTCAGAAACGATTTTAAAAGTGGACGAACACCGCGTTAAGCGCATACTCGAATCGCTGCGAACTTCGGTAAAATAGATTATACGGTTTATTTACAGTACCTTTGTACAAATCCTGGGTCAATCATTAATGTATTTGTTCAGCCGTAGGATTGAATATCTATATGAAATTTAATGAATTAAATCTTTTAGAGCCGATTTTAAACGCTCTTACCAAACAAGGTTATACCGAACCAACTCCAATCCAACAACAAGCCATACCATACGTACTCGAAGGAAGAGATGTCATGGGTTGTGCACAAACCTGAACCGGAAAAACAGCGGCATTCGCCATTCCCATTATTCAACGCATTCATGCTTCGAAACAAGTAGATAACTCGAATAAAATCAGGGCTTTAATTGTAACGCCGACGAGAGAGTTAGCCATTCAGATTGAGGAAAGTTTCAAAAACTACGGCAGCGAATTAAAATTGCGCTATACCGTAATCTTTGGCGGAGTGAATCAAACCCAACAAGTAAACCGTTTGAAAAATGGCGTAGATGTGTTAATTGCTACACCAGGACGCTTATTGGACTTGCAGCAACAAGGATTCATCAAGCTAGGAAATCTGGAGATTTTTGTGTTGGATGAAGCCGATCGTATGTTAGACATGGGATTCATTCACGATGTGAAGAAAATCATCAAACTGATTCCTGCGAAACGTCAAACCTTGTTCTTCTCTGCAACGATGCCGAAGGAAATTACCTCTTTAGCGAATTCGATTTTAACGGATCCTATGAAAGTGGAAGTGAATCCAGTTTCATCGACGGCTGAAATGATTGAACAAGCTTTGTACTATGTGGACACCCCAGCGAAAAAAGATTTGTTGGTGCATGTATTGAAAGAAACGACTGCGCCAAGCGTCTTAGTTTTTTCCCGTACGAAGCACGGAGCGGACAAAATTGTGAAGTTGTTAGCGAAAAACAAAGTAACAGCGGAAGCCATTCACGGAAACAAATCACAGAATGCGCGTCAACGCGCCTTGTCCAATTTTAAGGATAAAACGTCTCGAGTGTTAGTCGCAACGGACATTGCAGCGCGTGGAATCGACATCGATGAGTTATCATTTGTGATCAATTACGACATTCCAAACATTCCAGAGACGTATGTACACCGCATCGGACGTACAGGACGCGCTGGAGCATCTGGCATTGCCGTTTCCTTCTGTGACAAAGAAGAGCGCAAGTACATTCGCGACATTCAAAAATTAATTTCCTTGGAGATTCCAGTGGTGAACAATCATCCGTTCGCGACTCGTTAAGAAAAAACGATACGAAAATAAAAAAGGAGCTCTAGAGCTCCTTTTTTTATGTTGTGTATTTCGGTTTGATTTAAACCGCTGCAATTTTATCTGAAACGTATTCGCCTGCTTTCAATTTACCAACGATTTTAGAGAAACACTCAATCGTGTATTTCACGTCCTCTAAGGTATGTGTCGCTGTTGGAATCAATCGTAGGATGATCATTCCTTTTGGAACCACTGGATAAACCACCATCGAACAGAATACGTTGTAGTTCTCACGTAAATCGTAAATCAAGTTAGTCGATTCTGGAATGGATCCATTCAAATAAACGGGAGTCACACATGTATTTGTTGGACCAATCTCGAATCCAGCATCTGTTAATCCTTTTTGTAGCGCTCGCGTAATTTCCCATAACTTTTCTTTGTACTCTGGGTGATTTCGCATCAATTCTAATCGTTTCAATAATCCAATAACTAAAGGCATTGGCATCGCTTTCGCGAAGATTTGTGAACGCATGTTGTAACGTAAGTACTCAACTACTTGCTCATCCGATGAAATAAATCCACCGATCAAGGCAAAGGATTTTGCGAAAGTACCGAAGTAGATATCGATTCCGTCTTGACAACCTTGCTCTTCACCTGTTCCACCACCTGTTGCTCCAAGTGTGCCGATGCCATGTGCATCATCCACGAATAAACGGAAGTTGTATTTTTTCTTTAAATCAACAATTTCTTTGATTATTCCTTGGTCTCCACGCATTCCAAATACTCCTTCTGTGATCACAAGGATCGCTCCTCCTGTTTCAGCGGCTAATTTAGTCGCACGTTGCAATTGTTTTTCACAATCCTCTAAGTCGTTGTGTTTGAAAACAAAACGTTTCCCCATGTGCAAACGCACACCATCAAGGATACATGCATGAGATTCAGCATCATAAACAATCACATCGTGACGGTCAACCAAACAATCAATGGCAGAAACAACTGCTTGATAACCGAAGTTACATAAGATGGTGCTTTCTTTTTGAACGAATGCTGACAATTCACGCTCTAATTGTTCGTGGTAATCTGAGTTTCCACTCATCATACGTGCACCCATTGGAGAACCTAGTCCAAACGCCGCCGCTGCTTCGCCGTCTACTTTTCTCACTTCTGGATGATCTGCTAATCCCAAATAATTATTTAAAGACCAGTTCAATCGTGTTTTTCCACGGAAAATCATGTGTGGGCCGATAGGACCTTCTAATTTCGGGAACGTAAAATATCCATGAGATTCTTTCGCGTGTTGTCCGATAGGTCCGCGATTCGCCTTAATTTTTTCGAAAATATCTGCTGACATGTATGTTATTTTAATGCAAAGTTAAGGTAAACTTGCTTAGTGTATTCTGGACATGAAGCAATTTATTAACAGATAAATGCACAATAACCCGACTACGAGCGCTTTGAGGTCAACTTGTCGGCTAAAAACTTCGCGGTTTCAGTGTTGTTTGCGCGTACCATGTCTTCTGGTGTTCCTTCGAAAAGCAATTGTCCGCCGTGTTCACCGCCGGTTGGACCCAATTCAATGATGTGATCGGCACATTTGATGACTTCCATGTTGTGCTCGATGACAAAAATCGAATGTCCACGGTCGATTAAGGCATTTAAGGCAATCACTAATTTATCGATGTCATAAAAATGT
>JBEEIV010000223.1:0-3073 GCA_041169645.1 Bacteroidota bacterium | reverse complement strand
AACATGCGATGCAGGACCAGCACCGTGCGTTTTACCAAACGTGTGTCCACCAGCAATTAACGCAACAGTCTCCTCATCATTCATCCCCATTCTACCAAACGTTTCGCGAATATCCTTCGCTGCTAATAGCGGATCTGGATTTCCATTGGGACCTTCCGGATTGACATAAATTAAGCCCATTTGGACCGCTGCCAGTGGATTTTCCAATTGACGATTGCCCGAATAACGTTGATCCGCTAACCATGTTTTTTCTTTCCCCCAATAAACGTCTTTTTGAGGTTCCCATACGTCGACTCTTCCTCCGGAGAAACCAAAGGTTTTAAACCCCATATTTTCCAAAGCGACATTACCAGTTAGCACCATTAAATCAGCCCACGAGATTTTCTCGCCGTATTTTTGTTTAATGGGCCATAAAAGCCTGCGTGCTTTGTCCAAATTCCCATTGTCTGGCCAACTATTTAACGGCGCAAAACGTTGTTGTCCTGCTGAAGAACCCCCACGACCATCACCGGTTCGATACGTACCTGCACTGTGCCAGGCCATACGAATAAACAATGGACCATAGTTACCGAAATCCGCTGGCCACCAATCTTGCGATTCTGTGAGCACTTTTTCAATGTCTTTTTTTAAGGCAAAATAATCCAAGGAATTAAACGCTTGCACATAATTAAACTGAGGATTCATCGGATTTGAAAGCGATGAATGTTGATGTAATATCGTTAAATCCAATTGATTTGGCCACCAATCTCTATTTGTATTTGGCTCCGAAGATTGGGGCATCAGTTGAATAGGCTCCACTTGCGTAGATTTTTCTTTCGATTTCCCAAAATGAAATGGACATTGTCCACTCGATTCAGTTGTGCTTTGTCCTGTTGCCATTCCAGCAACAAAAAGACCGATGATAAATACCTGTTTTTTCATATGATTAAATTGAAATCGTTCAAATCAAAGGTAGTTTGAAGTAAGCATTGAAATCATTGATATTATTTATAGGGCAATCGAAAAAGTTTATACTATTTTCACATGCTATGCTTCAAATGTCTACGGATGGATTCATTACTTTTACGCCATGTCTGACCATTCTTTCATTCCTGTGGCGTTTGAAGACTTAATGGATCTACAGTCTATTAGTCGTCAAACATTTTACGATACATTCTCCGAATTCAACACAGAAGAGGACATGAATGCCTATTTAACACATCAATTATCCCTGAATCAATTGGAACGCGAATGGAAACATCCAGCATCACACTTCTACTTTGTGAAGAAAGGAAAAGAAATTTTAGGTTATGTAAAGCTGAATGAAAAAGCGGCACAAACAGAAAACAGAGAAATGGACACCATTGAATTGGAGCGGATATATGTCCTAAAGGAACATCAAAATAATGGAGTAGGTCAATTTTTATTGAATCAAAGCATCGAATTCACCCAACATCGCGGCATGAAGATTCTTTGGTTGGGTGTATGGGAAAACAATGTTGGTGCCATCAGATTCTATGAACGTAATGGATTTGAATTCTTTGGAAAACACACCTTTATTTTAGGACAAGATGAGCAAACGGATTTATTGATGGAGTTGCAAATAGGGTAAGTAAACTTAACTTTATCATTTGGCAACACTCTTTGGTCAATGATCTAAACACGTTGAAAAAATTGAAATTTTACTTGAGTTTCATTGTAACGAATGACTTGTTAAAAGTATAGAAATAATTAGTTCATAAAGAATAAATGAAACTTTGATTTTTAGGTAATAACATCTTGATTTTAGTGCAGTTATTTTGTAAAAAATTGAGAAGAAATGAAAAGAAAATTATTCGTATTTATTTTTGCATTACCTATTATTGCATCAGCCCAACAATCACTCGTTACACATTGGGATTTCAATTCAGTAATTAATGATGTCAATTCGGCCACTGGGACGAACACACCAGTGTCGGGAGGAGGTTCATTCGATGTGGTGGGTGGTTCAACTTACACATTCGCAACCGGTTATACAGGAACAGTCGTTCCGATTGAAACAAACACAACTGATAATTCAGGAATGAACGTAACTACTTGGCCAGCCCAAGGAATAGGTTCCAAAACACGTGGCGTTCAGATTAATGCTAATACAACAGGTTTTTCTAGGATAGGGATTTCCTTTTGGCAACGATTAAGTAATACTGCTCCGAATACTTGGGTATTACAATACACATTAGATCATACAGGTGCTACCACCGGAGGCACGGCAGTTTGGGTAGACACTACAACTTTTACGTTTACACCACAGGCCACAGGTACAGGTGACACTTGGCATTTTCGTTCGGTTTCATTTGCTGCAAATAGCAATTTCAACAATAAACCTAATTTAGCCTTCCGTGTAGTTGCAGCATTCGATCCTGTTGCTGGAACATATTTGGCAGCAAGATCTACCAGTACTTATTCAACCTCAGGGACCTCCCGATTTGATTTGGTGAGGGTATATGAAGCCCCTGTCGATATTTCAATTGCTGCTACATCTAATTTTTTCGCCGTGAACGAAAACGTAGGATCGATTCAGGTTCCAATCACCGTTGCTAATGCCAATCAGGCTCCTGTAACCATCAATTTGGGTTTTTCCTCCTATCATAATGCTACGGTAAATGATGATTTTACATGGACTGGTACTTTAACTGTTCCTGCGGCAACCAATGGTTCATTTAATTTACCCATCCAAATCATGGATGATGCTCTTGCGGAAAAAGCAGAGCGTATTGTAATCAAGTTACTGAATTCAGACAATGCTATCGTTTCACAATCAAATAATTACAGTATCATTTTCATCAAAGACAACGACTATTTGGCACCCATTCCAAGCAACGAACTCAATTTACAATTATTAAGTAGTTTTTCGAACGGGACGGCCGGTACCAACTCAGCTGAAATCGTCGCTTTTGACCCAACTACCGATCGTTTGTATATTGCGAATAGTATTGGACAAAAAATGGACGTTGTTAACTTTAGTAATCCAGCGGCACCAGTGCTTATTACGAGCGTATCCATGGCCCCATACGGAGGTATTAATTCGATCGTTGCGAAAAATGGTGTTGTTGCT